>CAYSAH010000037.1:0-15506 GCA_964428945.1 uncultured Bacteroidaceae bacterium
ACCAGGATAGTACTGAAAATGAATACAAGAACCAGGATCAGCCTTAATTTTCTCAGTTTATGAAGTCCAAGCAAATCTACAGCAGAACAAAATACAACCACATTCTGCTTCTCCCCCAAATAATGTAGACCATAAACCTCAAAAGGTCCCTGATCATAGATTATTTCACCATTCTTTATTACCTCGTAAATAAGTGCTTTATCGACAAAAATAGAGTCATAGAAACCATCATGAAAGACCAGCTCTCCACTTTCATTATAAACCGATATTCCTTCTTTTGGCAGAGCCGGCAAATTTTTTATCTCTGTTCCAAACAGCTGAACCTGGTCCAGTTGACTACTTTCTGCGACCAATTGTCCCAATAAATGTGCCTTTCCCGAAAGTCTCTCTTTAAAATCTTCCTGTCTGAAGGAGTTGAAGGAAAAGTAGATTACAACCAGGGAGAAAAACAGGAGAAAGGCAACGATTGCCGCAAACTGGTATGTGATCTTTTGTCGTATTTCCATCAGGCTTCATCGAAAATATATCCCATACCAATACGGGTATGAATCAGCTTTGTATCAAAACCTTTTTCGATCTTTTTCCTGAGGATATTAACATACACATCAACGACATTGGTTCCGGTATCGAAGGAGATATCCCATACCTTTTCCGAAATTGCCGCCCTGGAGACTACCCTTCCGGAATTTCTCATAAAATACTCAAGCAAGGAAAATTCCTTTGCCGTAAGATCTATCTTCCTTCCCGCCCTTGTGGCAAACTTTTTATCCAGGTCGATTTCCAGATCGGCGAATTTTAGAGTGTGAGAACTGTTAATGACTCCGGTGGACCGTTTGGTAAGTGCTTTAATCCTGGCCAGCAATTCCTTGAAATCAAATGGTTTCACCAGGTAATCATCTGCACCAGCATCAAAGCCTTTTATCTTATCATCGGTAGTTCCCAATGCAGTTAGCATCAGAATCGGAACCTGGTCATTTGCTTCCCTGATTTTCCTGCACAATTCAATACCATTGATCTGGGGAATGATCACATCAAGAATAATCAGATCGAACCTGTCTTTTGTTGCAAGTCTTTCTCCCATCTGTCCATCATAGGCAAATGTAACATCGTAACCATGCTCCTCCAGGCCTTTGGTCAGGAAGGCTACAACTTTGGGTTCATCTTCAACAATAAGAATCCTCACAGGTTTCATCAATTCTCTGCGTAAAGTTACACTTATAGACTTTAATATTCTTTTTTCATGCCGGCTTTTTTCTGTATTGAAAATGCAACAGCACTATTTCAATTGCTTTTTTTATTGCCTCGTTTATAGGAAAATATTGAATGGACAACTTCTGATCAATCCCGAATAACTTCATATAATAAGCATTCATATCCGGGGACTTAATAATCGTATTTGAGAGAATAAGGGGATCTGTATTGCTTTTAATTATCTTACATGAAACCAAAACCCTGTTCTCATATTTATCAAGTTTGGAGGATGAACCAAACAGCCTGCATATTAATCCCCTGTTCTGGTAATTGCTGCAAGCACCTCCTTCGTTCATTGGATTATAGAATATACAGCCTGAGTCGCCCCTTTCATCAATTGCAGTTAGAACAGGTTCATATGCTCCCTTAAGACAGAGGTCATATGCGGCAGGAAGGAATTCCAGAATAGTTGCATTTATCTCCGGATTTATGCAACATGCACTGCAACCAGGTGGACATCCAATTCCTGAAGCCTTTTTAAAGTATGAATTATGAATAGCCAGCTGCCTGTATATTCTATTCACGCTATGAATCTTCTCAATTAAGGCCATTGCTGATCAATACAATTTATTCAGTAAGCGCTGCTTCAGCAGCTTTTTCTCTCCGGATCGAGGCACGCATCTGGCCATTCAGACGGTTCTCTGTCGCTGACAGGATATCTTTCAGCATTTCAGAATAGCTCATACCTTTTATAGCAGCCATTTTTGCCAGGTGCCCATCCCAACACCAACCAGGATTTGGGTTAACTTCAAGGAGTCTTGGCAAACCTCTTGAATCAAGCCTCCAGTCGAGCCTTACATAGTCCATACAATCCAGCCTTTCTGTAAGTTTCAAACACCATGCAATGATTTGCTTATGCGTATTTGCCGGCAGGTTGCATTCAATGGATCTTAGTAATTTGAAATAAGGAGAATCCTGCAACCACTTGGCTTCGTAACCACATATTTTTGGCAGGTGGTCGGGCAGTTGGGAATAATCCTCCTCGATAATGGGCAGAACCATATATGATTCAGGGGAATTGCCGATTATTCCAACTGTAATATCCTTTCCAGTGAGAAATTCTTCAACAAGGATCGGCTTCTCATAGCCAAATTTTTTCCGGGTTTTTACGATCGCATCGTTCAGCTCCTCAACATTGTAGGCAACACTTTTCTGGGTAATCCCAAAGCTTGAATCACCATAATTCGGTTTTGCTATTACCGGAAAACCGATGTTCATTTCAAATACATTATCTTCAGGCTTTATATAGAAAGCTTCCGCTACAGGAATATCCATCTCCTTCGCAATTCCCCGAATCAGTGATTTGTCATAACAATAGGCAAGGCACTGAGGATTAGAGCCTGTATAAGGAATCTTGAGCATCTCCAGGATGGCCGGAACATGAAGCTCATGTCTTGGGTTATTTCCATACCCTTCGTCACACAGATTGAAGATGTAATCAATCTTTGACCTGTTCTTTACGAGGTCAGCCAACAGGGTATCATGGTTGTCCAGGTAGCTAAATTTGTATCCCTTCAATTCGCCAAGTGCGAGCTTCAGTTCATCGATGGTCTTGTAATCATCTTCATCAAATACCGTGTCCGGCTTAATGATATCTGACTTTTTTGGATCTCCAAGAAGAACAGTAACATTTTTTAAGTCAAGGTTCTTTTGCTTTGGCACTGACCATGTTTTTATTGCCTGGGCTGAGACAATGATTCGCCTTTCCATCATCCCCAGGTCCTGGTTCCTTCCTGAATCTGTTTTATAATCTGTATGAACTTTAACATCCTTAAAGCCTGCAATAGAAAGGATCTCATTCAGTCGTTCCTTGTCATATAATCTTTCAGCATAGAATTGGTCAACGATTACTCCCTTTTTCGTATTTGAAATTACCTCCCTCGAGATCAGTCTTTCGCGGTCACTGGCAAGAGACCTCTCCCTGCAGACAAAATGGTTCTTATCGATCCATTCCCAGCTTCGTGCACTAAAATTATCCCGCAGGTAGTCCCCGTCAGCCACGTCCAGGAGGAATTTTCCTTTTGGCTTCAATACCCTCATAACCTCCTTAAGTATCTTGACATCGTCATCAACAGTCTCAAAGTAACCGAAACTGTTACCGAGGATCATCACTACATTAAAAGTGTCATCAGCATAAGGAAGTTTTCTTGCATCCCCCTCCTTAAAACTGACGTTCAGCCTCTCCTGGCTGTTTAACTGCCTCGCTTTATTTATAAGAAAATGGGAACGGTCAAGCCCGAATACATTTTTAAATCCTCTTCTTCCCAGCTCAAGGGAGTGCCTTCCCTGCCCACAGGCAAGGTCAAGTATAACATCATCAGGAGAAAAGTTAACTATCCTGGAGAAAAGGTCAAGCTCAAATGTCGTAATGGTCCTGTCTTCAACTACATCCGCATCCGTTTTAAGATACATTGAATTAAATATCCTTCTCCACCAATCGGGCCTCAGAAATTCTTCAAGATTATTAACGGGGCCAAGGGAAGGATTAAGAGGTTTAATACTTTTTTTATTGCTGGCGGTGTGGCCGTTTGATTTTTTCATCGTTTAAATTAGGAGTTAAATTGTATTTATATTTTATTTCTGAACCGGTTAAGTTTCTCATTCAACTTTGGATAAAAAAATGCCCCGATAGTAAGAAGGATGATTAGCAGTGAAATTTTAAACGGTTTGCTCTTTATAAATTCCTGTCCGGATTTTCCTGAATCTTTACTTCCGAATACAAGGAAAATTGCTACAATCATCAGTATGGCTGCGAGTACAATATTCATTTGATTATTTATTTATTTTATTGTAAATTGTTATTTTAATTTGCTTAAAAAAGAATACTTTACAAAAGTTGAGGGGAGCGGATAAAAAAAGTAAAAAAACAATCTGCATAAGTATAATTTTCGACAAAGTTGTGAATGTGGAATTAAGCACTTATGAAGCTGACATTAAAAAGAGATTAAAAAAAATAAAATATAAATTCCCGGAAATGATCCCGATCACCGGATGACCTGAGTTTTAATCTCTTTTTAACACGTAATTTATATCAGGTTAATGTTTGAATATTTTATTTGAGTAAAATATAAAATTATGAAAACGAATAAAAAGCAATCCCTGCACGGCAAGCAAATTGAAAAGAAAGACCTTGGCCAGTATAGTAAGTCTCTCGGAAAGAAACCTCTTTATAATTCCGGGGTCAGCGAACTCCACGAAAGATTGTATGAATAACATCAATTAAATCGATTGCATAATGGCAAAAGCAAAATCCAAAACTGAAACATCCGTAGCACCAAAACGTAAAAAAAAGATCACCGATAAGGATATCAGTACGAGGGCACATCTGATCTATCTTGAAAGAGTTAAAAATGGTCTTCAGGGAAACGAAGAGTCTGATTGGCTCCAGGCTGAGAAGGAATTAAAGGAAGGAAAGGTCTGATTTTATTGCATTCAGTTGCACTATATTCCTGGCTTCTTCATAATTCACAAGCATTACGTTTTGTTTTGCCAGGTTTGAAATATTTCCAGCCATTATAAATTTTACTGGTTTTCCAAATGTATTAATTCCCGGAAAGGATATACGGTTTTGGTCGCTTATGAAAAAGCCTGCTTACCCATCAACAAAACTTAACTATTCCTTTATAAAGGTAATGACTGGGCATGACCTTTCTGAAAGGCGCATTCCGGTTATGAAAATTGAAAGCAGTTCTGAAGGTCCGGTATTGGTCCTTACTGCCTGCATCCATGGAGATGAGATTGGTGGAACAGTGGTCATACAGGAATTATTCAGGCACCTTCGCAAATCCCTGCAGCGCGGCACTGTTTATGCCTTTCCAATGGTAAATCCCTTTGGATTTGAAAATATGAGCCGAAAGATCAGTATCTCCAATGAAGACCTCAACCGCTCTTTTCCTGGAAGTCCCAATGGAACGCTTGCTCAAAGAATTGCTGCCATAATAATGAACAAAATAACCGGTTTGAAACCAGAACTTGTGCTTGACCTGCATAACGACTGGAATAAATCCATACCATATGTGGTCATTGATTCACTTGCAGATTCAATTAAATTATCAGATTTGCATCATTACGCCAATATCTCGCATCTTCCTGCAATACAGGAATCCGATATATTGTTCTCCTCCTTCTCCTATTGCCTGAACATGGTTGGAATTCCAGCTCTTACCCTGGAACTTGGAGAATCTCTGATCATAAACGAGAAAAATGTCATCTTTGGGACGAATGCAATAATGAATATTCTTTATGAACTCGGCATGGTTGCCGAATTTAGTGAAGAAACGGGATTCAGGATGCCTGAATCACTCAGGAATAAAGTCCTTCGCTACTCCTCCAGCCCTCTTTGCTCAAGCAGCGGAGTGATCCGATTCGATAAAAAACCAGGGGACATGGTAAGAACAGGAGAAAAAATTGCCAGGGTTTACAATGCTTTCGGGAAACTCACAGAAACCATACGCTCAGAACACGATGGGATAATTCTGGGTCATAATGATTATGCAATGGCCTATCCTGGCTCACCGGTAATGGCATTTGGAGTATTTCAGGCCCCATTGTGACTTTAGACCCTGTTATTGCTTTTTTTCTATTTTTCCCGAAACTTTTTATAGGCAGGCATAATACTTGGGCAGATGGCCCTGTCTTGTTCGCATAATTCCTGATAAGCAGACAGTTTCTCTTCAACCTTTATACCTGCAGCTTAAGCTGTTACAAATCCCTCATCTTATGCAATATGTTCAATCCAGTTATAAGCAATGTAAATACCCGTCAGATTACCCTGATCATATCATGATTTTAAAAAACAGTAAGTTGAACAAGCGAGTTTTATGAAAAGTGCTCACTTTTAGATAACTTGCATCTATGGAACGGAAATCGCCTTTGCACCTGAATGCTGAACAATTCTTCCTGGATATTGCAGGGATAGCGATTTTTAGTACCCGATTTGTAAAGAATATATTCCGGAGCCGTTTCGAAGGAAGGGAGTTTATCAATCAATGCTACAAAACCGGTTACCAGTCATTGCTTCTGGTCTCGGTTACAGCTTTTATCCTGGGCCTTGTATTAACTATTCAGATCCGGCCGATTGTTTCAGATCTCGGGGCTGAATCCTGGTTGCCGAGTCTGGTTTTTATATCAGTTATTACTGAATTGGGACCTGTAATTTTTGCCCTGATTTTTGCCGGAAAGGTTGGATCGGGCATTGGTGCGGAGTTAAGTTCCATGAGGGTTACTGAACAGATTGACGCTATGGAAGTTTCTGCGACTAACCCATTCAATTTTCTTGTAGTCAGCCGTGTAGCTGCCACTACTGTAATGTTACCCATTTTGGTCTTTTTTGGAGATTTCCTGGCATTTGTGGGTTCTTTTATCGGACTTAAGGCCTATAGTGGCATCTCCTTCCAGCTATTTTATAACCGAGCCTTCAATGATTTTTTCCTGACAGATATATTACCCGCAAGTATTAAAACTGTATTTTTTGGATTTTTTATTGGTATCATCAGCTGTTATATGGGTTATTATTCAGGAAGGGGAACTGAAGGAGTCGGCAAAGCAGCAAATGCTGCAGTTGTTGCAAGTTCCCTTGTTATTTTTTTATTGGACCTTATTGCTGTTCAACTTGCTGACCTTATCTTATACTAATAATGTCAAAAAACAGGATCCTGCATATTAGCAATCTCTATAAATCCTTCAATGGAAAAGAAGTCATTAAAGGAGTTGACCTTTCTTTGTATTCGGGAGAAAACCTCGTGGTACTGGGAAAATCAGGGACAGGCAAGTCAGTGATCATGAAGTGTATTGTAAGGTTAATGGAACCGGATTCGGGCAGTATATTTGTTTTTGGAACAGATATATTGAAATTAAAGGAAAAAGAACTGCAGGAAATCAGGTATCGAATCGGTTACCTTTTCCAGGAAGGCGCCATGTATGATTCAATGACAGTCAAGGAAAACCTGCTTTTCCCTGCTAAACGGAATCCAAAACTAAGAAAGCTTTCAGAAAAGGAATTGCAAGCACTTGCTGAATACAATCTTGAAAGCGTCGGATTGATCGATGCCATGGAAAAAACTCCCTCAGAATTATCCGGTGGGATGAAGAAAAGAGCAGGACTGGCAAGGACTCTCATGTTATCACCTGAGCTTATTATCTATGATGAGCCAACAACCGGATTGGACCCTTATACATCTGATGCAATTAATACCCTGATAATGCAGGTGAAAGAAAGATACAATAATTCTTCAATCATTATAACTCATGATATTAAATGTGCACAGAAGACCGGTGACCGCCTGTTGATCATGAATGATGGAAAAATAATAGCAGAGGGAACTTTTGATCAATTAAAAGCGGACCCGGATGAACAGGTACGCTTATTTTTTAATTAAATAAATTAACCCTGATGAATAATAAACAGCGTAAAAATCTCGTAGTCGGAGTTTTTACAATTACAGGAATATTCCTTTTTATACTGGCCATTTATTTAATTGGAAAAAAGGAATACCTGTTTGGGTCACCTGTAAAAATATCTGCCATTTTTAGTGATGTTAAAGGTTTGAGGGAAGGCGATAAAGTTCGGTTATCCGGGATCGATATCGGTACAGTAAACTCACTCGCCTTCATGAAGGATAACCGTGTTTTTGTTCAGCTTAATATCGATCAGCATCATGTTACATTTTTAAAGAAAGATTCACATGTAACAATTGGCAGCGAAGGACTTATGGGCAGTAAGGTAGTTATGATAATTCCTGGAAGCACAGAAGCTGATCCCGTGTCAGAGTACGATACGCTGGAAACCATTGAGCAAGTGGATATCGACGATATTTTGAGGGAGGTAAACAAATCGAGTGAAAATATTGCCATAGTATCTAATGAACTGATCTCCATTTCTCAGAAAATCAACCGAGGTGACGGGATTTTTGGAAAAATCTTTACTGATACCACCCTTACTACCAACCTTGACGATGCAACAAGGAATATTTCATTTATTACCGAAAACCTTTATGAGCTGTCTCAAAAAGTGAACCAGGGAAAAGGGATTGTTGGAAAATTATTTGCTGATACCCTGCTAACCAGAGAGCTCGGAAATGCAGGCAAGGATGTTGATGAGATCGCCAAAAACCTGAAGGAAATAACGGATAAAATTAATAAAGGTGAAGGTATATTCGGCAGGATGTTTACCGATACATCACTTACCAATAACCTCTTCATAACAAGTCAGAACCTTCAGTCGACATCAAAAAGCCTGAGCAGTCTGGCTGATAAACTGAATAACGACAGCAGTGCCCTTAACATGCTGATAGATGATCCCTCATTTGCCGATTCGCTGGGCATATTGCTGGAAAGGCTTAATACCGGAATTATTGAAGTAACAGAAGCCGCTGATGCAGTCCAAAGAAGCGGACTGATAAGGCTGTTCTCAAAGAAAAAAGAAAAATAGGAGGAGATTACCATGTCTGAAACAGCCCTGCAAAGATTTATTGGCAGATTTTTTGATATCCATAGAGACGAAAAATACAATACAGGCCTTGTGCTAAGTGGAGGAGCAGCAAGAGGATTTGCACATGCCGGGGTGCTTAAGGCAATGGAAGATAAGGATATCCACGCCGATATAGTTTCCGGGGTTAGCGCCGGATCGATAGTTGGAAGCTTTTATTGTGACGGTTACACTGCAGAGGAAATCCTGGAGATTTTTGTTAGGAACAAGGTATTCGAACTTGTAAAGCTGAAATTCTGGAAACAGGGTTTACTAAGTATTTCAGGACTAAAAAAAGTATTAAAGAACAATCTCAGGACAAAGCGTATAGAAGACCTTAAAAAGCCGCTTATAATTACTGCGACAAATATTGAGGAAGGAGTTACCACATACTTTACGGAAGGAAATCTTGTTGAAACTGTTCTTGCTTCCTGCAGTATTCCTATATTATTTATTCCTACAATAATTAATGGAGTTACCTATGTAGATGGAGGAGTAACCAATAATTTTCCACTTGAACCTCTCGAAAGCAGATGCAGGCAATTGATAGGTGTAAACGTAAACCCCATTGGTTCCTTTGACAAATCCAAAGGAATATTGCACATGGCAATGCACACCTTCCACCTGAGCATTGCTTCAGGAATTGAAGCCGACAAAAAAAAATTGAACTACTATATTGAACCCAAAGACTTAAAAGATTTTACCTATTATGATGTCAAACACGGAAAAGAAATGTATGATATCGGGTATGAAGAAGCTATTCGGGTATTCTCTTAAAATCTATACTCTCCAATCTTAAAAGGACTTGGTTTGGATAGATTATTAACTTATAAATTGAAAAAAATCAAATTTTTCTTCCTTGTCAAATGCCCCTCCCCGAC
Organism: uncultured Bacteroidaceae bacterium; assembly: GCA_964428945.1. Taxonomy (GTDB): domain Bacteria; phylum Bacteroidota; class Bacteroidia; order Bacteroidales; genus M55B112. The sequence continues at coordinate 9,598 of CAYSAH010000037.1, forward strand.
CCTTGGTTACCTGGTCTGAATAGCTATATCTTATGATAGAAATAGGTTTTCGAATGACGAGCGGGTTCAATAGTTAGATTAAAAATCTTCCCTGCATAAATTAATTCTTCTTGCCATTCAAATATCTTTTTCACTTATCTATCAAACAATTAACCTTTTTATAGGTTTAAGGAAATGTTAGGCTCCGATTTTAATACCTCGAAGTCTTTTTTTAATTAAATTTACACTGAACAACCAATTAAAATTTGGAACAATGTATGCATCAACTTTAGCCCGACCGGTAGCGATGAAAAGAGCGTTAAATCCCTTTGCCATTTCATTCGCTTTGCTACTTTCCTTATCAACTCTTGCATTGAATGCTCAAAACGGTAAGAAAATTCAAACTGATCCAGATGCAGCAGGATCTTCTTACCCTGGAAGCGCAAACAACAGAAACGCCAATGCCAAAAAGGACATAAACATCATCCTTGAGTGCATAAGATACGTTGGAAACGGAAGGTATGAAGCCAATTTCGGTTACGATAACCTGAACAACAGTGATGTTTCCATTCCTTATCCAAACAGCACAGTTATATTTAATGATGGAGACTCCATAGATTATGCTCTGAATTATTTCAAGCCTGGCCGCCATGAATATGTATTCAGTAAAACATTCAATTCCAGGGACAGGATAAAGTGGACGCTTGTGCTTCCTAATGGAAAGACGCATGAAGTTACTGCAAGTGTAAACTCCAACAAATGCAGTGGTGCCCCGGAGTATGTTGACATAATTCCCTATTATCCCCCTCCTGTGACAGGGAAGAATACTTCGCTGATCGGACCAGAACTCACCTCGCTGCACCAGGAATATTCGCTTACAGGCATAGCTGAATCAGACTATATCTATCAAACAGACGGAATAAATGTGCTTGTTGAATTGCTTGCATTACCCGGACAATACGAGGCACTTATACAGCTGATTACCACAGATTACGGGTTCCAGCTTGTTCACGGAGATCCTGATACAAGAAAAATTACCGGGTTGATTCCCATTATAAACCTGGACCTGCTCAATGCACTTGTTGACTATCTTTCATTCGCAAGACCTATATATCCCCCGCTTCAAAAGAACAGTGGACTTGCCTTGAACAAGGGCGACCGTTCCCTTAAAACGGATGTGGTGCGTCGGGGATATGGACTTAACGGAGCCGGCGTAAAGGTTGGTGTTATTTCAGACAGCTACAACACCAATAACGGAGCAGAAAACGATGTATTAAACGGGGACCTTCCCGGAACCGGGAATATTGACGGAAACACCACGCCCGTTCAGATTCTCCAGGAATATTATATGCCTTTCGGAAGTTTGCTGGATGAAGGAAGGGGAATGCTTCAGATCGTACATGATATAGCTCCCGGTGCCGAACTAGCATTCAGGACAGGATTTATCTGCCCGGGCGATTTTGCAGACGGTATCAGGGAACTTGCTGCCTCAGGAAGTGATGTTATTGTGGATGACCTGAGTTATATTACCGAGCCCTTCTTCTCTGACGGAGTTGTGGCACAGGCGGTTGATGAAGTTGTCAGCCAGGGTGTCACTTATTTTTCTGCAGCGGGCAATTTCGGGCAAAAATCCTATGAAAATATTTTCAACCCGGGATTCGGACCAAGTCCTCCGGCACTTCCGGGCGATTTCCATGATTTTGGGACAGGCGATATCTACCAGAATATTTCTCTTCTGAAAGGAGATTATGTGGTTGTACTTCAGTGGGAAGAAGCCGGAAATGTAAACAACGACCTCGACATATACCTCTCTAACGGAGATGGAACCACACTTTTTGGATTCAACAGGAATAACCTGAACAATGAGGCAGTTGAGATCCTTCCTTTTACTGTAACAGTAGATTCAACAACAGTAAATTTTCTTATCAACCGTGCTGCAGGAACAGACAATGTGAGGTTTAAGTATATTGTTTTCCGTGGAAGTATAACGATAAATGAATTTAACACCGGGACTTCGACTATCGTTGGACAGGCAAATGCAGCAGGCGCGATTGCAGTAGGAGCTGTAAAGTACGACAACACACCTGCGTTCGGGGTTAATCCACCAACCATTGCTTCCTTCTCTTCAGGAGGTGGTACCCCGGTAAATGGGCTTATAAGGCAGAAGCCTGAGATCACCGCTCCCAATGGGGTGAATACCACCGTGGCGCTTAGCCCCTTTGACCTGGACGGTGACGGAAATTTTGAATTTTATGGCACTTCTGCAGCAGCTCCGCATGCAGCAGCAGTTGCAGCCCTACTCATGGAAGGCATGATGAAATATGAAAGCCACAGGTTAACGCCACTGGAGATCAGGAACCTGCTTACTTCAACAGCCATTGATATGGGTATTCCCGGGTTTGATCATATTAGCGGTTACGGTTTTATACAGGCAGATGCAGCGATGGCAACCTTTGCAACTCCAACGCCAGCATTGAATAGCATTGCTGTTCCGGATGAGGTTATTCCCGGAGAACAAGAATTTACTGTATCAGCTTTAGGCTCATCCCTTAATCCATCCACCGTGATGAATTTAAGGGAAGAAATGCTTTCGACTCAGTACATCAGCGAAACAAATGTCCAGGCTACTGTTCCTGTTTTCATTGGGAACCCAGGCCTTACTGCCTACAATGAGCCAATATCAAGCAGCCTGCTTGACGGAGGTTATTCAGACACATTATATTTCTTCGATCTGCCAAAGCAAGCCGTTACTATTGTTGCAAATGATGCGTACAAGAAATATGGTGAGAACTTGCCAGTCTTCGACATTACCATACTGATCGACAGCGTTGTAGCAACGGAAGCTGATTTCCCGGCCGGGGTTTACCAGAGATTAACGCAGGTAGGCTTTACAACCGGTGCCACCCAGATGAGCATGGTAGGGAATTACCTCTTGCGGCCGTATCTTGAGCCTGCGCTGGGTTCTATAAGCGATCCTTCCGATCCGCTTTACGAAGCTGACCAGGCCGCCATGGAAAGTTATGTGCTGGAATTTGTAGACGGTGCTTTGCACATCGAACGACTTGGACTTGAAATTACACCGCTTGACCTGGAGAAAACTTATGGAGATGAGATTACGACGGCTGAGATCCTGTTCAATTACGAGATCCTGGACGAAAACCTGAATATGAGTGAGGCGCAACTGCAAGTGCTGAAAGACAGCATAAGTACTGAACACCTTCGCTCTCTTTCGGAAGAGGTTGGACTTGTCAACGCCTATCCCGTAGTCAACGGAGTGCTGATTGTGAACGGGGTTCGCATTGTCAATGGGGTGAGGATAGTAAACGGCGTTGCTATCGTGAACAGTGCCGGAGATTACGATTACATTGACCTTGAGAATCTGAACATGCTCGCAACCGCAAACGTGATCAGGAACGGGGTGAGAATTGTGAACGGTGTTCGTATTGTTAATGGCGTTAGAATCGTGAATGGTGTCAGGATCGTCAACAGTTTTAACCTGGTGGAGGGCGTTGAAGGCACCATAACAGGTGATGCCCTGAATGTAGCTGCGAATTACCTGCAGGATGATGGAACAGTTATTGACTCAACCGGTGTTGTGGTTGAGAACGGGGTAAGGATAGTGAATGGCGTTGCCATCGTGAACGGGGTTGCCATCGTGAATGGAGTTCCCATTGTGAATGGGGTCAGGATTGTCAATGGAGTTCCCATCGTGAACGGAGTTCCGATTGTGAATGGGGTTCCGATTCTGAACAGCAGTACGGTAACGGACAGCAGCAATGCCGGCGTGATCATGGTATACGACGAGACCGATTTCAATCCTGACAGCACTACGGGTGATGAACTGATCTTTGTGCCGATGAACACAATTACAGGGACTACTGCAGGGGAGCATTGGATCATACCCGGTACCTACCTGTCCCCGAATTTCAATATCAGCTACAATCCAGGGAAGCTGACCATTAATAAGGCCCCGGTCCATGTCAGTATTGAAGATGTAGTAATCAAAGAGGGGGATCCATTACCAGAGAAATTTAATTATACAGTTGGTGGGTACCAGGAAGGGGATTCGGCGCTTGTTAAAAGTGGTTTAAGCGTGTCTGCTGACACAAGTGAAGCACCACGCTTAGTGACGATAGCTTCAAAGACATGGTTTGCCAATTCCACAGGAACGGAGACTTATGGATTTACTTTGGGTGATATCATTATTAAATCTCCCGATTGTTGTGGTTGGGCAAAAAGTTTTGGATCTATAGAAATTGATCTTAATCAATTTACGAGCGGGACATTTGATCTAACAATTGGCACATTATATGTTGACTATACTAACGGTGTTCTCACAATTAATATTGAAGGAGAAGGAGACTATTATAGAGTTAAGAGGTCCTACCTTTTTGTCGGGACTGCTCAGGAATTAGCAGACTTTGTTAATAATGCCACTTGCGTAAATTATACAGGTTTCCCGTATTATAATTATAATAGTGGGCCAATACATACCTACACTTTTGAGGTTCAGGGTATGACCTTCTCTCTAAGTCCAGGACAATACCCCCTATCGGCACAAGGATCCTATGATAATTATGAACTCGTGGTGGAGCCCGGCACGCTGTATGTTAATCCAAACAGGGAACTGACAACAGCGATCATACCCACACTAAGCTGCCTGGATACGGTAACGGATGCCTCCATCGGCTTTGATTACCTGGCCCGTTTTGTGTACGGGAACCAGAATGACTTCGATGTATACATCCCTGCAGGTGCAGGAAACCAGATCATTGGAGAGGAAGGAGCCTACTATTTCGACATACAGCCTGAGCTCTTCAAAGCAGGAGGCGGAACTTTTGATGTGTACTTCAACGGGAGCGAGATCGCATGGTACCTGAGCAGCATGGAGAACAAGGTACTGGTGACCAGGTCTGCCTCCGCAAGCGAAGGATCAGCACGCTGTTCCTATACGAAATCATTATCAACCGGTTATGACGATGAATACCAGGAGGAAGAAATGCAGATCGGCTTGTCAGAAAACCAGCATGCCTACGGTGTACTTTATCCGAATCCTGCTGTTGAACATGTGAGGCTGCAATTAACTGATGATATATCCCTGGATGAAATCTCCGTTATGGATCTCCTTGGCCAGGTGCATCATCTTGATTACTATTCCATTGGCAACGGTCAGTTTGAATTTAATATTTCTGGGGTAAAACCTGGCATGTACTTCATAAAATTGATCCGTCAGAATAACATGGAGCTATATCAGTTTATTAAACAATAGACTTTATTCATTTTTTTACTTTAAATTGAGGAGGGAATTGTTAATTCCCTCCTTTTGTTTATTATTTTTACTGCAATCAATTATTTATGAGATTACTCAAAGTAAGCTTATTATTATTATTGCTTGGCAGGTTCTTGATAACATCAGGGCAGGATCCTGCAGTTGATGAGTTAAAAGATGCGCTCAGCACCAGCTTGAATGATACCTCACGGATCCAAATCCTGAACAGGCTGAGTGAAAAACTGTATTCCACCTCAACCGATGAAGCTATCGAGTACAGCACCGAGGCTATGTTTCTTGCTTCCAGGCATAAGGATCGTCAGAGCGAGGCACTGGCATTTAAATACAGGGGACTGGCAAATTATTTCCAGGGCGACTTCGTCGAAGCGATCAGGAACTGGGAGGCAGCACTGGATATATTCGAGGAGTTGGACTCAAAAGTCGGTATAGCAAATATACTGGGGAACATGGGTGCCGTCTATGACGCCCAGGGCGATTATGCGCATGGACTGGAGCTGTACCGGCGATCACTTGACCTTGCTGCCGAGATAAAGGACACCACCCGCGAGATCCAGATATTGAACAATATAGGGCTCATCTATTCCAAAAAACCAGAAACAGAAGAAATGTCCCTTGAGAACTATTTACGTGCCCTTGAATT
>CAYSAH010000038.1:0-3452 GCA_964428945.1 uncultured Bacteroidaceae bacterium
CCTGAGGAATACAATGTCGGTCCTGAGGAATACATCTTCTGTCCTGAGGAATACATTTTCTGTACTGAGGAATACATCTTCTGTACTGAGGAACACGCTATCGTCGGCCATCTGTCCCCTTTTGTTTGTAGATCGCCGGTAATATCAATAAAAATCAAATTATACCTTTAAAAGATTTACAGCCGCAAACATAAGGGGTGATGATATGTCCGATGAAAACCAATTATCATTATGGAATTTTAACCGGACACTAGTGCTACCTTTCATAAAAATTTCAAATTTCCAAAAAGTAAGCTATCTTTTGAGAAATTATTAACTAACAAACTCATTAAAAAATGAAGTCCGATAAAACTTGCAAAAAAGCTTCTGACAACAATAAAGGTAAAATCGACAGAAGAAAATTCATTGGAGGTGTAGGTGCCGCCACATTGGGACTAACCATTGTTCCATCTCATGTACTCGGAGGTCCGGGACGCACCGCGCCGAGTGATAAGATCAATGTTGCATATATTGGTCTTGGTACACAGGGCCTAAGGCAATTGCCCCCGCTCCTTCGCCTTCCAGATGTCCGGGTTACTGCAGTTTGTGATCCTCAACGAAAAGCGATCAATTATCTTGATTGGGGGCCTAGCGGGCTCAGGGACCAGATGAGGGAACTAATAGGAAAACCTGACTGGGCAACAGGGGGCAATAATACCATTCCCGGTGGACTCGATAATGGAAAAGAATTGGTGGATGCTTATTATTCAAAGAATAATCCTGGGAAAAAGAATAAAGGGGTTAATGCCTACACTGATTTTCGAGAACTGTTTGAAAAGGAAAAGGGGCTGGATGCCGTTGAGATCATGACCACAGACCATGTACATGGCATTATTTCGGCTGCTGCCCTGAAAAGAAATATAGCAGTTTCAATGCATAAACCACTTTCAAACAGGCTTACTGAAGGAAAAAAGGTTGTTGAATTAGCTAAAAGTTCTGATACTGTAACCCACCTAATGCCCTGGGATTCGAATGGGAACATGGACCAGATCATGACCTGGATCAATAATGGAGCCATAGGTGAATTGAAAGAAATTCACAACTGGTCCTTCCGCCCTGTATGGCCACAGTATGCAAGCATCCCCACTGACACACCAAAAATTCCGGAAGGATTCGATTGGGATGTCTGGCTGGGACCAGAGGCATACCGGCCCTATCATCCACACTATACCAACATGGTATTCAGGGGCTGGTACGACTTCGGAGGAGGTTCGATGGCCGACATGGGGCACTACAGTTTGTGGTGTGTTTTCGAAGCTTTGAAACTGGAAGGACCGACGATTGTTGAACCCAATTTAAGTCATGTTTGTGACCTGAATCCGGATGGTTCCGCCTACAAAATACAAAACGATTTTTCATTTCCTTTTGCTTGTTCAGTAAGATTCAAGTACCCTGCAATTGCAGCTCGTCCGGCATTAGACCTGGTTTGGTACGATGGTGGCATGAGACCTGCTGTTCCAAAGGAGTTTTATGACAAGGGCATTGAATTTCCATCGGAAGGAATGATGTTCAAAGGAGATAGGGGTATCATAATGACTTCCGGATTTTTAGTCCAGGAACCTTACCTGCTTTCAGGAGAGATAAAGGCAATCGAGGAAGTCTCTGCAGCTGCAGGTTCAGTAAAGGTTCCGGGTGTTAACCGCTTTATAGAAGGGGTAAAGAAACAAGAACAAATCGAAGGGAGTTTCCGCCAGGCCTGGCCCATAACTGAAACTGTAAATCTTTACGCAGTTGCCCTACGGGCGAATAAAACCCTGAGATACGATGCTGAGAATATGAAGATCCTTAACGATGAGAAGGCAAATACCTATTTAGTAAGGGAGTACAGGCCCGGTTGGGGATTGGATGAGATTTAGAAGAAAGCAATAACTAAAAACGGGGAGCGTTTGTCAATAATTGAAGCCTTTGGAACTATGGCCGAATCGCTGCGAAACTTTTTGAATCTCTGTTTTCCTCTCAATACTGAAAAAAAATAAAGGACTTATGAATAATTTTCTGATTACAACTAACTAAACAAACAAAAATGACCTCACGAAGAAATTTTATTAAATCCACAGGGGCAGCTGCCGGAACTGCGGCCCTTTTCAGTGCTATTCCTTTTGGATTATCCTCATGCGTAAAAAAAGAATCCCTATCCTTCGGTTTCCAGACATGGACCTTAAGGGACCAACTTGGTGAAGATATAAGCGGCACCTTGAAAATGATGGCCGATATGGGCTACAGGGAAGTGGAGTTTTGCTCACCCCTGGGCTATACGGGAACGCCATTTGAGAAGTTTAACAGTTTGAAAGGAACAGAATTAAGAAAGATTATTGAAGATACTGGTTTGATCTGCAAAAGCTCACATTACAATATGGGAGAGTTACGCGAACATCTTGACAATCGTATCGAATGGTCGCATGAAATGGGCATAACACAGATAATTGCTTCGAGCTTCTGGTTGCCGGAGGATGCTTCGATAGACGATTACCGAAGGGCCTGTGATGAGTTGAATGAGATTGGCCTTAAGACAAAACAGGCAGGTATCCAGGCCGGTTTCCACAATCACCATATGGAATTTGAAAAAATTGATGGAAAACTTATCTATGAGGCAATTTTGGAACAATTGGATCCTGAGCTGGTGAAAATGCAATTCCAGGTTGCAGTTGTTAACATTGGATACCAGGCTGCTGACTATTTCCGAAATTATCCCGGAAGATTCATTTCGGCTCATCTCGCAGATTGGTCGGACGAAAAGCAAGCCCAGGTTGCTATCGGCCAGGGAATCGTCGACTGGTCCGATTTCTTTGAAGCTGCGAAAACCGGCGGTGTGAAAAATTTCTTCGTGGAGATGGACCCGCTTACCTTTGCCGACAGTGCATCTTTCCTGAGCAAAGTATGAGGATTGTTTAAATAGTTAGTACTGCCGGGAATGCAACTCACCTGGTATCCTTATGTCCGGATCACCAGGTGAGATTTAATGAACGACCCTGATCCCTGAAGATATATGCGGAAGGAATGCTTCCTGGTGCTATCCGAGGCAGATCGTACCAACGGGCCTGATCTTCAATACATATACCGAACCATTGCCATACACTTTTTCCATAATATCAGTAAAGCCGGCGACCTTTGAACCTGGAAGAAAAACCTGTATCGTTCCTGCAAAACCACCACCATGGACCCTGCAGGCGCCTTCTCCAATATCTGAAATATATTTTTCAGAAAGTGCAAGGGCAAGCGATACTCCCTGTTCATCGGGCTTCTTCGTTGTATACACGTTTTGCAACCATTTGAAGGATGAATTCCCTGAATCTCTGATCAGTCCGAGAAAGGCATTGAAATCATTGCTTTCCAGGGCTTCCACCTGCTTCACAACCCTTTCATTTTCATTCAGGAAGTGGAGTGCCCTTAGAACAGCCCTGTCACCGGTCTTC
>CAYSAH010000038.1:3462-15209 GCA_964428945.1 uncultured Bacteroidaceae bacterium
AAGCTCCTGAATGGTAAGATCCCTCATAACCTGGCCATTCAATGCACCTGCAACAGCCTTCATCTCAGCTGGAACTGCTGAATAATCAGCAGTCAGGTCCGCATGAGATCCCCCGGTATTTACCACGAGGAGGTTATATTTCTGTGCGGAAAAATCGAAGTCAACTTTCTGTATGACAGGTGCAGATGGATTCTTAAAGTCTATAGTTACTATTCCTCCCATCGCGCAGGCTACCTGGTCCATGAGTCCGCAGGGTTTCCCGAAATAGTTGTTTTCTGCATATTGACCAATGATGGCAAGCTCCTCTGGTGAAACTTTGTCATTGTTGTATAAAGAATTGAATATACTGCCGATCAGCACTTCTACTGATGCCGACGAACTAAGGCCTGACCCGGCAAGCACGTCACTGGTCATGCAGCCCCTGAATCCTCCAATGTTATATCCCAACTCTTTGAACCTGGCCGCAATTCCTCGTATCAGCGAGTTTGTTGTTTCCTTTTCACCGGGTTTAACCGACAGGTCACCAAGGTCCACTTCGAAGGAACCTTCAAACCCTTCGGAAAAAAGAACTACCTTATTGTCATCACTTTTCATCGCAATTGCCACAGAATCCAGGTTAACACTTCCTGCAAGGACCCTGCCATGATTATGGTCTGTATGGTTACCACCAATCTCAGTCCGCCCCGGAGTGCTGAAATACTTCAGTTCACCCTCTCCAAAAACCGACTTGAACTTTTGTGTAAGTTTTTCATATCGGGAAAATTGTAATTCAATCTGCCCTTCATCATCACCGTATACCTTATAAAAGATCGCTGTGTATTTACTCCTGTCCATGATTATGTTCTAATTATTTCGACTACAAAAAAATGTTTTTCTTTAAGTTGTTCAAAATACTTAAAATTCTTTTCGAATCAATAATTTTTCTGCATTTTAAAAACTGAATGAGCCTTTTCCTTTTTTATCCCTGGCTGTTTAACGTCCGGAAAGGCATCACTCCTTATTTCAGGTGGGGTTCCTCCATTTTGGCACTAATCCTTTCAGAAGCATCTATTGAAGGCTAAGATCATCACAAAATACTTTGCATCGTAGTCTTTTGTATTCCCCAATTAAAATTAATCCCGATCTAAGACCACCCGGCTTTTCCTCTGCATTAAAGCTATACCCGTGTTTTTACCCCTTCCATTCTTGCTAAAAAAGATGAGGGTATTCCCATTCAATCCATAGGGACACAAAAGCAACACCCAGGAACGGAAAAGCGACACGCAGGAACACAAAAGCAACGCGAAGGGACTCAGAAAAAAGCAGCAGGAAGAAGAAGACTGCGAGCCCCCAGGTTAAACTTCACAGCCGGCTCTGAGATGATGGTCATTTGCAGCAGGAAGTAAAGCCTTTCAGAAAGTGATTTTTACGCCGGTGGATATATCCGGACTGACAAGGATCATCGGAGGGTGCATGCTGTGTTCATACATGATTTGTTTCCCAAGAAACCCATGATTACCGCAGGCCAGTCCATGATTCTTTTGGGGATTGCCGCGGATCGTGCGGAGCGTTAAAACGCGAACATCAGCATCATAAATCGTTTCATAGGGTAAATGTATTTCAATTTCTATACCATCATCCATGAAAACAGTTGTCAGGAAGTAAAATCCGTTACTTGATATTTCTTCCGAAGCTGTATACAAACCTGTCGTCCTACCCCTGAAAATCCCTTTTATTTAACTATAATTTTAAAAACAACAGCCATTTCATCCGAAGCTGTTTCAGGCAATTCAACTTTTAGTCCGGCATCTCCCTGTTCCCAGCTTAATTTGCTGTCGCTGCCTATGAGTGTTACTGATTTAATTTTAACTGGCTCCGGAAGCGAATCTTTTGAAAAGGATCTAAACATGAAAGTATCTTCCTCTGGCCTGCCCAACAGGCTGGCATAAATTGTATTGCCTTTTGTTGTATACCGTGCATCCTTCCAACTGTATTTTACTTTCAGGAATTCCGCATGATTTTCAAAATGTCCTTCCGGTTCTTTTGTAGGTCCTTCACCGAAGGTATACCAGGGGCGGGTGCCATATACCGATTCACCGTATTTTTCGAGCCATGTACCTAGCGATAAAAGTACATCGCGCTGGTCCTGTGGAATGGTTCCGTCTGCTTTCGGAGAAATATTCAGTAATAACACTCCATTCTTACTCACGATATCTATAAGGACATGCAGCACATCCCTTGCTTCTTTGATCTGCAAATTATCTGTATAGCACCAGCTGCCTTTGCTGATGGTCTCATCCGTCATCCAGGATGCAGATTCAAGTTTATTTTTCCTGGATTTTTCAAGGTCATCAACACTGAAGCCCAGGGGAAGGTCATCCTGCTTTCGAACAATTACAACTTCTTTCTCCCACTTTTCTGCTTCATTCAGGTAATATGCACAGAATCTTTGACGATATTCTTCCGGTATTTCATCCAGCCAGGAGTCGAACCATATAATATCCGGCTGGTACTGGTCAATCACCTCTTTCAGTTTTGCAAACCACACCTCTTCAAGCCATTGTTCCCCGGGAATGTTTCCATAAAGATATCTTAGTGTGTCGTCGTCCGATGAGCAAGCCATACCCGGAAAGTAGGGATAATGACTATTGAAGCTTTGCTCTCCAGGGACATGAGAACGCTGCAGGTTTCTTGCATGATGAAAAGTGGTGATGAACTTAAGATCACGGGCTTTAATTGCCTTTTCCAATTCAGCCATTACATCCTTTTTTGGTCCCATTTCCACAACATTCCAGGGAGTTGCATCGCTGGCCCACATAGAAAAACCATCATGGTGTTCAGCAACCGGTCCGGCAAATTTGGCACCTGCTTTTAAAAACAGATCAGCCCAATCCTCAGCATCAAAATGTTCAGCTTTAAACATAGGAACAAAATTATGGTAGCCAAATTCAGAAAGGGGGCCATAAGTCTCAATATGGTGCTGGTTTTCCTTACTGCCCTCAAAATGCATATTGCGAGGATACCATTCATCGCCGAATGCAGGTACTGAATAGACACCCCAGTGAAAGTAAATCCCAAGCTTGGCATCCTGGAACCAATCAGGAGCAGGTTCATGATGGCTGAGAGACTCCCATGAAGGTTCATAATGCTTTGGTTCAGGCTTTGTGGTGCAGGATACAAGAATTGCCGTCAGGAGGATAATTGTTGGTTTTTTCATAGCTTAAAGGTTAATTGTATTATTCGTTTCAGGTTTGGTAAATGCGAAAACAGAATTCGGGAAAGCTCTGCACGCATCCATGTGACAAAACATCCAGGAACCGCAAATCAATACGCTATCCTTATCCTCTCCCATCCCCTGATAAAGGCAACAATATCCAGGCGATCCTTACCTGAAAGTGCCGGGTGACCAGGACTTTCCATTCCCCATGCAGGCATATCTGTTGTTGACCTGCCAATTGTGATTGTTGCAAGCAGGTATCCATTTGAGGCCGCATTCAGCAATTCCTGGTTATTCAATGCCGGGGCCTTAATTCCTTCACCCTCCTGGCCGTGACATTTTGCACAACTTTGAATAAATAATTTTGCACCTGCCTCCCTGTTGCCCGGATTTGCCCCGGCATAAATATAGTCGGGCCTTTTCTCAGCCTCCTTCCTCATAAAGGAGATTATATTCCCAATATCATGCAAATTCAGTCTTTCAGCGTTATACACATCCTTGCTCCATCCAAACATAGCTGTATGTTCACGCCCGGCAGCAATCGTGTTATACAGAAATTCATTCGAAGCAAGTTCCAGGAAATCAGCATTTATAATTGAAGGACCTGTTTGACCTTCTCCAAACTCACCATGGCAGCGTGAACACATGAAATGGTAATTCAGCCTTCCTTCAACAGTATCTGCTATGGATAAATCCATTTTTACCGATGGAGGAATGAACTGTTGAAATGACCTGAGGTACTTAAGCAAATCGTTCAATTCTTCAGCTGGAAGATTGCTCCAGGAAGGCATGGTCGCATTCCCCCGGCCCCTGATGAGTGTATTGTAGAGGTATTTGTCATCTGCATTTTTAAGAAGATCGCTCCTGTTCAGTGCTAGCGCAACTCCGCCAATTCCGTCCGGTCCATGACATGTTGCACAGTTTTCAGCATACGATAACTTCCCGGCAGCAGCATCAGCATTCCTCAATTTTGTGATATTAAAATCTTCTGCCCGTGATCTGCTGCTATTCTTCATAAAAACTGATATGGAGTTTAATTCATCTGACTTTAATCCTGAAATATCTGTGTCCCATGAGGCCATTTGTCGCTGACTTCTCCCTTTCAGAATTGAGAATTCAATGTAATTTAATGAAGCAAGTCTTAAAAAGTCCTCCATAAGAATTGCCGGAACCCCGGTTTTGTATGTCTCGTAGCTTTTCCCTGAGCCATCTTTCCCGTGGCATGCGGAACAGGCCATTGAAAATATTTTCTCAGCTTCAAGCCTGTTACGCCTGCCCTTAAATTCATTCAATGCTTCGATCGAAAAATATTCAAAGTCGATTTCAGGTTTGGCAAGGCCAAGGACGAAGGTAGTCAGCGCATCGAGATCTTCTTCCGGAAGGTCTATTTTCAACATCCGGGATCCGGGAGAAACCATTTCGGGATCCCTGAAATGTTCTTTCAACCAATTCGGAACCGTTTGTTCCGAGGTAATATTCCCGAAGTTGTATTCCTTGATTGTTTTTTCACCCTGCTCAGACAGGTCTGGCCCAAGTATCCCTCCAACTCCACGGGCCTTATGACAGCCGATACATCCTTCCCTTTTAAATATCTCCTGCCCCTTGGTAAATATCTCGGTCCCTGCAAACCGTTCGCTTTCATTAAAAATTGAAAGGTGGCATTTCCCACAGGAAGATTGAAGATAGGGCTGTGAAAGGAGAGGGTATTCCCAGTGCACGCCCTGTCCACCGTGTGCATCCCCTGAACCAACTGCCCTCCCCTGCCCTCCATGACAAATCGTACACCCAAACTCATCAGGCGGATGTTTTTCAAAATACCCTTCCGGATGAGAGGTGAAGGGTTGCTTCGTCCTGTCCATACTTGGATCTTCAATTCCAACATGGCAGGTAATACAGCGATCGATCCGATGAAGGCCCTCCAGCTCGTATTGCTGCAAACCCATATTATCGCGGGAATAAAGGTCGCCCTGAATGCTGTCTGAAATTTGTGAACCTAAATCCTTGTATCCTCTCTGAATTTTTCTCCATTCCTGGCCAGGTCCTGAAATTATCCATGCAAGGAACAGGAACAGGATAATAAGTGAAGATGCAATGATCACCACCTGTTGGTAAATTCGTATATGTTTGTCCTCTTTCAATGAATCAGACTATATAAGGTTTTTTTTCAAGCTGTATAACTTCCGGGTCATCCCCCGGGAATAAAGTCCCAATTCGCTCCCCTGAACCATATCCCAATAACTGTAAAAATGATCAGGGCAACAACAGAAGCAGTGAACAATGCAATTGCCGACATGCGGGTCGACCCGGTCCTTCTTCTTATTATGTTGGAATAGATTATAAATATCGTTGCAGTGATCGTTGCCGGATTCAGCAAGAGAACGAACCATTGCGAGATTCCCGGGAACCAGTCCCGGAGCCAACCAAAGCTGACAAGGATAAAGATCTGAATCAATACAACCAATCCTGATAATCCGGCTGAATACAAAGTTATTCTTAAGCCTGCCGGCCCGGAAAACCATCTTCCGATATGCTCCCCTTCCCTGTCCACATATGGAATAGAAAACAGGAAATAAAGGAAGAGCACCGGGACAAGCAATCCCCCTGCAAAAGCAGAATAGGATACCATTTCCTGTATGCCGAGGAAATACCAGGGTGATTTTGCAGGATTCTCAGGATGGGCAGGGTTGGCCTGTTCTATTAAGGGTGCATCGATGAAAAATGACAAGAGGATCAGAATTGCTATCATCGAGACAAGGATGGACAGTTCAGCCCACATTACCACCGGCCATGAATAGATCTTTTCCTCCTCGTCATGCTTTTCATTACGAGGCCGGCTCAATCCACCGTCCTTCCTTATTCTCCAAAAATGTACTGCAACAAGGACTGTAAGGGTCAGAGGAAGAAATATCACATGCAGCATAAAAAACCTCGTAAGGGCAGTCTGGCCGACGGTCTCGTCGCCTATTAACAATCTCTGCATAAAGCCACCCGGGTTAAAGACCCTGGTTATTCCCAGCAGGTCAGTAAGCTCCCTGGCAGAAGCAGCAATATTGGAACCAATGGTAACAGCCCAGTATGAGAGCTGGTCCCATGGCAAAAGATATCCGCTGAAACTCATCAGCAGCACCAGGACAAACATGCTTACTCCAATAACCCAGTTGCGACTCCTTCCTTCAAGATATGAGCCGGTAAAAAACACCCTCAATAAATGAAGGAAGACCAGGATAACCATTGCATGGGAAGCTAGTCTGTGAATATTTCTTACAATGCGTCCGCCAGGAATAACATGCACGATATCCTTAACAGAATTGTATGCAGCATCAACCGAGGGGGTGTAATGGATCATCAGAAGAACACCGGTAATGATCATCACCAGGAAAAGAAAGCCGAGCATGATCCCCAGTCCAAAGGTGGTTGATGGTTTCAATACATGGGGATGAATCCGGGCTGAGTGGATATGAAGAAAAAAATTCTGAGTAATCCTTTTTACCCTTTCCTTCCGGTACGATGCTTCCGCAGATCCTTCTATCCTGTTTTCAAGTTCCTGGTCCATTTCTCTTGCGGCTTAAGTGATGTAGAATTTTTCCCCCGGAGAAGTGATGGTCTCTAGGTCAACAACAAGCATGCCGTCCGGAGCTTTTTCCACTTTATACCATGAAAGGGATGCCGGTGCAGGGCCGGATAAGACCCTTCCTTCAGCAGAGTAGCAGGATCCGTGGCAGGGACATTCAAAGCCATCAATGTTATGCTTAATCGTACAACCCAGGTGTGTACAAACTGCAGAAACAGCCTTTACAGCCTCATGATCCCGGTAAATGAATACTTTTATCTTGTCGACAAAAGTGAAAGTATCAACAGGAAAATCCGACAGTTTCCCGATCTTAACCCTGTTTCCTTTTTGGATATTGCTAAATGAAAGCTGACGTAGGAAACTGATGCCGACCAAGGCACCTGCAAGAGAGGCCATGGTCAATGCTGTCCTGCGGATAAAATTCCTGCGCTTCATTTTTCCCTGTTGTTGAGATAAAATTTAAAGAATTAAAAATATATAGAATCCTTTTGAATTACGATATATCCCAAAATTTTCGACAATAAAACCCTAAATTTGAAATCATTAAAAATAGAAGCAGAAAGATGAAGACCTTTTTCAGGGGAGTACTCATTGTTACACTACTCTTTTTTGCCGGATCATTGATCCTTCTTACCTGTACCCATAACTCAGGGACTGAAAAGGACTCAAAAGCGAAAAAGAACCCAATTGCTTCAGCTCAATACCTCGGACGAGATGCATGCAAGGACTGCCATGAGATGGAGCATGAACTTTTTCAGCATTCAGATCATGACCAGGCTATGGATATTGCGACAAATGAATCGGTCCTTGGTGATTTTAATAATTCCACTTTCACCCATTTTGGTGTCACTTCCAGGTTTTACAGGTCCGGAGAAGATTTTTACGTATATACTGAGGGTCCCGAAGGTGTTATGCAGGATTACAAGATCAGCTACACATTTGGGGTGAGGCCACTTCAGCAATACCTTATCGCCTTTCCCGGAGGTGCATACCAATGCCTTCCGATTGCATGGGATACAAGACCTGAGGTGGACGGCGGACAGAGATGGTTTCATCTTTATGGAGATGAGGAGATCAGTTCTGATGATATTCTATATTGGACACGTACCACGCAAAACTGGAATTACATGTGCTCCGAATGCCATTCCACGAATACGAGGAAGAATTATAACCATGCAACAAAAACCTACAATACGGTGTGGGATGAGATAGATGTCTCCTGTGAAGCCTGTCATGGTCCGGGCTCAGTCCATGTGAACTGGGCACAAAAGGTTGAGGAAGGGGCAAGTCCGGATATTTTTCCCGACATGGGGCTGGTCGTCAGGATAAATGATACTGATAATGCGACCTGGGTTTTTGATCCTGATTCAAGCACTGCAAGGCGCTCTGTACCACGAAAAACAGATGAATTGGTTCAGATGTGTGCCCGCTGCCATTCAAGGAGGTCTGTACTGACTGAAGAATATTTCCACGGAGGATCACTGCTTGAAACACACTGGCCTTCACTCCTGGAGGAAGAACTTTACTTTGCCGATGGGCAGATACAGGATGAGGTTTATGTATACGGGTCCTTCCTTCAGAGTAAAATGTATAAGGCAGGGGTAGTATGTAAGGACTGTCATGAACCTCACAGCGGCAAGGTATATGTCCAGGGGAATGCCCTTTGTTTCCGGTGCCATATGGCATCAGCCTATGGTGAAAGGGAACATCATTTTCACGACCCAAAGGGTAAAGGCGCGAGTTGTGTTGACTGCCATATGCATGAGCGTACCTATATGGTCGTTGATCCCAGGCGCGATCACAGTATAAGAATACCACGACCTGATCTGTCAGACAAACTCGGCACCCCGAATGCCTGTAACCAGTGCCATACCGACAAAAGCAACCAATGGGCTGCCACTTACCTGGAGAAATGGTATGGCAAAGACCTACTGAACAAGGAACATTATGGAGAAGTATTCTGGGCTGCAAGACAGTCATATCCCGAAGCCCTTGGAGGACTTATTAAACTGGCCAATGACAGGAACAATGCTCCAATGATCCGTGCAACTGCCATTTCCTTAATGAACAATTTCAACGATCCTTCCATCGATCAATTGCTTTCTGCTATGATATACGACAAGGATCCCCTCATACGCTATGCCACTCTTACCGTTGCTCAATATTCGGGAAACCAGTCCATAGTGAATATTGTGATAAACAGCCTTTCTGATTCGGTCAAGTTGGTCAGGTTGATGGCAGCAAATGCTCTGGCAGCTTTCAATATCGAAGAACTTCCCGGTAGTAAGAAAAAGCTTTTCGAGCAGGACCTGAATGAATATACTGCATCCTTACAAATAAATGCTGACCACCCGGGCACTCATGTTAATTTCGGAAATCTCTACCTTAGCCAGGGTGAGCTTGCAAAGGCTGAAGCCGCATACAAGGAAGCCATTGAGATTGAGCCTGGACTTGTGACTGCATATATTAACCTTGCAGACCTGTACCGCAGGCAGAACAGGGATATTGAAGGGGAGAAGATCCTTCAAAGTGCCCTTGAAAAATATCCTGATCTGGCAGCAATAAACTATTCCCTGGGACTGCTTCAGATCAGGAAGGGTGATCAGTCCAGGGCCATGATCTATCTTGAGAAAGCAGCAGGTCTCGCACCGCAAATCGCACAATACAGTTATGTGTATGGGATTGGGCTTAACTCCTCGGGGCAGCCCGGGAAGGCTGTTTCCTTCCTCGAATCAGCACTAAGAAGGCATCCATACAACAGGGACATATTATATTCCTTATGTACCATCAACATTGAACAGCAGGATTTTGATAAGGCAGGAACCTATGCAAATAAGCTTGTGGAATATTACCCGGATGATCAGAACTACAGGCAGGTGCTTGAGTACCTGGGGACCCTGCAACTGAAAAAATAGGCTCAAATGAGTTCCCGGAACAGACCTGGAAACAAGTTCCCGGAACTGAATTCCAATTTGAAGCTGTTTCAAAATCAGTCTGACTTATAATAAGGCTTACCTTCAGACCCCAGAGCGAAGCTGGGATGATCATACTCAGAATCTGCTATCTGGCAGAAAACAAAATAGTTGAAACGATTATAGAAATCCAATATTTTGTCACCATAAACCTTTTTCAGCGGCTCCACATCATACACAGCTACATGTATATTATTCTCTTCCTGCCGAATTTCAACCGACTCTCCCCCTGGTCTTTTTATTCTCATACATAATGTTTCTATATTTGAACCTATGGAAGAGAAGCGACGCGTATTAAACAGTCTGTTTTTCCCGATCGTTTTCCTTGTTCTGATCTGGGTCGTAAAGATTTTTGAAATATCGATGGAGTTGGACTTCATCGACGGAGGTGTTATGCCAAGAAAACTGAGCGGGCTAAAAGGAATCCTATTCTCCCCCCTTATCCATGCAGACTGGAAGCACCTGTTCGATAATTCCATCCCCGTATTCCTGCTGAGCTTTGCCCTGTTCTATTTTTACAGGCCCATTTCCTTCACGATTTTTGTATTTATCTATTTCATCAGTGGCATGATCCTCTGGATCATAGGAAGGGATGCATACCATATTGGTGCCAGTGGACTCGTTTACGGTCTTGCAGCCTTCCTGTTCCTGAGTGGTGTGATCAGGAGGGTAACAAACCTGATGGCAATTTCACTGCTCGTGGTTTTTCTCTACGGAAGCCTTATCTGGGGTTTGCTTCCATTTGATTACGAAGTATCCTGGGAAGGCCATTTAAGCGGAGCTTTGGTCGGTATCGGACTTGCAATCTTATACCGTGACCAGGGGCCAACACCTCCGAAACCCAGCTGGGAGCTGGAGGAAGAGGAAGATGAGGAGGAAGAGTCGGCAGTGGAAAGTGGGCAGTAGGCATAGGCAGTCGCCGGGCCTGGCCTGATTGGATAATGATGGTTGAACTACTCCCTCCAAGTGAAGGAAAAGTGTATGCGACTTCATCCAGGAATCATTGGAATAATAAGGTGCTGGAGGAGAATAATACTTTCCAGGTTCATTTTACACTGTCCCTGTGAGATAAAAATCTTACCAGGAAGATAAATGAACAGAAATAATGCATTCACGCAACTATAATGAAGGAAGTTTCATCTTTAAACCAGTACTGATCTAAAAATAAAGAAATCGTATAATAAACCAATAGAGAAATGAAGACAAAGATTATAAATCCAATCTTACTTGCTTTAGCACTGTCGCTGACAATAATCTCATGCGAAAAAACAGAAATTACCGAAGGCGAATTAAGTGATGGTGTGAAGAACTTCCTGGAAGTCAGGACCAGGATGAATACAATGAATGCAAGTAGCGGGCAAATGGGAAATTTCATGTCGGTTATTGCGGGTTCTCAGTTAAGAGCCGGCGACATGGAATTTGACGGCTTGCTGGTGGATTCAGCCTATGCTGACTATTACAATTGTGACACGTGTACTTACCCCGACTTCTGGGATTACCAATCCTGTGCAATTATCACTGAGAGCGATAACCTGGATGGCACCCATACCACAGTATACGATTATGGTGATGGCTGCCAGGAGTATGGATCTCTTACGAGTGGAAAGATTACTTATGTCTGGAGTAATGAAGGAAGCGATTATTATTCAAAAGTAATTTATGACCAATATTACAGCTACGGTGTCATGATGAATGGATTCTCGGAATATAGTTTCACATCCGACGGTGAATCCTACTTTGATTTCGGTGGAAGTACAGACCCTTCAGGAGCATCCGGTGATTCAACAGTTATTAGCCCCGAATATAGTTTCAATTGGTCAGGCACCTCAGAAGGAATGGATAATTACACGGTCATTTTCGACACTGGTGAAAGCTATTCCTATTCCTCGCAATACTCAAATAAATGGGATAGCAGCACCTATACAGTATTAATTGGCACCTATGATTATGTTAGTGAACCGGCAGGATATGAATATCATTATGAAGTCAGCTCCCCGCTGATCACCAA
>CAYSAH010000039.1:0-15174 GCA_964428945.1 uncultured Bacteroidaceae bacterium
ATGAGACTTTCACCGGTTTGTCGAAGTTTGATGGTGCCCGTCGGGAATTCCTGGTGAAGTCCATTCTGCAGCATTGTGCCGGGATCACTTATGCAAGCCCCCTTTTCAGACAGCAGGTCGTTTCATTAGTTGATGAAGGAATTCCATCCGGGACAGTTTTAAATACCTTTCATTCATCGGACTTTTCGATTTCAGGGAAATCCAAAGGCAGCGTTCGGCTAGTATGGTTTTCGCAAATGTTATCGTCGGGGCGCGGACTTGAGAATTTGTTTCTGGCACTTGAAGGTTTAATTGACCTGGACTGGCATCTTCATTTAATTGGCCGGGGCGATCCGGGATTCATTCTAACCATTCCCGCTGCCCTTGAAAAAAACATTTCATTTCTGCCGGTAATGGAGCAGGTGGAACTTCACGCCCATCTGTCGGAATTTGATATTGGTCTTGCTTTAGAACCTGGCAGAGACCTTAATAATATGCTCGCACTATCCAACAAAATCCTTGCCTATGCCCAGGCAGGCCTTTTCATCCTTGCAACCGATACCCAGGCTCAAAAACAATTCATCGAAGAAGATCATAAAAGGGGAATACTTTGTGGCCAAACACCTGGAGAAATGGCAGCAGCCCTAGCATATATTCTTGAGAATATAGATGAAATAAGGTCGAAACGAAAGGTCCGCTTCGAAGCCTCAAAATCCCTTTCTTGGGAACACGAATCCAAAAAACTTTTAAAAATCTGGAATGAAGTACTCAAACCAGAGAGTACATCCTGATGCCCACCCTCCTCATCATATACTCCCATTGGCACCCGGCAAACCTTGCAGGTGTGCACCGCCCAAGGCTCATCGGAAACTACCTGCCTGATTTTGGGTGGAAGGTGAGGGTGCTTACTGTTGAGGAACATTACTTTGAGGAGACGCCCGACCCCGATTTTTACCTGACATTCAACGAGAATTTCGAGGTAAGCAGGGTCAAAGCCATAAAAGTTTCAAAACCAAGGCTCATTGGTGACATCGGACTTCGCTCGATGAAATTCATCAAAAGAAAAGCACTTGAAATCCTGCAGACCGAAAAAATTGACTTCGTCTGGATCCCCATTCCTTCTTTTTATATGGCACTTGTCGGTCCCTACCTGTATGGTATCGACTATATCGACCCCTGGGTCCGGGATCTCACCAACCAGCGTAATCCCCGCGCCATCCTCAGTCAGTGGATCGCAAGGATACTGGAACCTCGCGCAGTCAAAAAAGCAGCGCTCATTACCGGGGTAAACAGGAAATACTACGAACCCGTATTGCTGCGAAATAAACTGCTTGAGAGACAACCCAATCCTGTGATCGAGGCTGATTTTCCCTACGGCTTCGATCTAAACGATCATAAAATAGTTCTCTGCGATATTCAATATCCTTGGGATTCTGCTCGCCTTAAGAGTAAGCAAAGTTCTACAGGTGGCGACCCACAACTTACAGGAATAAACCTGCATCCATCAGCAGGCGGCCGTAAGCTTTATATTTGGCTCTACACCGGCGCCTTCTTACCAAACAGCCATCTCTTTGTCGATCTTCTTTTCAAAGCCTTTGCCGAACTAAAAGCCAATGATCCAAACCTCCTCGAATATCACCAGTTCTGGTTCATCGGTACCGGTCCCTACCCGGCAAAGCAAATTACAGCCTATGCCGCTGATCATAGCCTGCAGAACCAGGTCTTTGAAGTCAGGGAACGAGCGCCCTATCTTCGTACACTAAACTATCAATCCGCTGCCGATACCGTAATGATCATCGGAAGCACTGAAAAACACTATACCGCCAGCAAAACCTATCAGTCACTGCTAAGTAAAAGACCTGTTTTTTCTATACTTCATGCCGAAAGTCAGGCTGTTGAAGTGCTTTCGGAGTGCAATGCTGATAGTTATACTGTCAGCTACGATGAAAAACAATCAGAAGAAGACTTTTTGAAATCCATTAAACAGGCAATTTTAGCCCGCTTAGAAAATAAGACCTGGAACCCTGATCTCTCAAAACTTAAAAAATACTCATCCCGTGAATCTGCCCGGAAATTATCTGAAGCTATTATCAAGTCTGCAGTTGGCAGTAGGCAGTAGGCAGGCTACAGTTGCCGTCAACAAGCAGCGTTTCATGGCACCTGGCACCCTAGCCTTACTCCTGACACCTAACACCTAACAACCTATTGCCCCGCCTCGCCATCATCTCCACCCACCCCATTCAGTATAACGCGCCATGGTTCGCCATGCTGGCCATGGATCCCGACCTGGAGCTGAAGGTGTTTTATACCTGGAGTCAGCGTCAAACAGACCTTTTTGATCAGAACTTCGGGAAGTCTGTCGAGTGGGATATTCCCCTTCTGGAGGGCTATGACTATTCTTTTGTTGAAAACACTTCGAGGAATCCCGGGAACAATCATTTTTCGGGAATTGTGTGTCCCACACTCAATCAGGAGATCAGCGCCTGGTGCCCGACACACCTGCTGGTCTTTGGATGGAATTTTCAGGCCCATTTCAAAGCCATGCGTCATTTCAAGGGAAAAATCCCCGTGCTCTTCCGGGGTGACAGTACCCTGCTCGACGAAAGGGGAGGAGCCAGGGAAATCCTTCGCAGAATAATACTCACTTTGGTCTATCGCTTTATCGATCTTGCACTCTATACCGGCAATTCAAATCATGCCTATTTCAGGAAACATGGTCTGAAAAATGCACAATTGGTATTTGCTCCTCATGCTATTGATAATGATCGGTTTATTCAGGGTGACCTTGATTATAAAAAGCAGTCTGCAAACTTCCGTAAGAAATTGAATATTGAAAAAGACGACATGGTGATCCTCTTCGTCGGAAAATTTGAAACAAAAAAGAATCCCTTACTGCTGCTGAAAGTTTTTAAAATGCTCTTAAAGGATGAAAGGAAAGGAAAGTTGAGGCTTCTTTTTGTCGGAAATGGTGTACTTGAAAAACAACTCAGGGAAGAGGCGTATGGAATGGAGGAAGTGTGCTTTGCCGATTTTCAGAATCAGTCCCTTATACCTTCTGTATACAGAGCTGCCGATGTTCTGTGTCTTCCCTCCAGCGGTCCCGGGGAAAGCTGGGGACTGGTGGTCAATGAAGCAATGGCTTGTGGTGTGAAATGTGTTATCTCCGATAAAGCCGGCTGCGCAGCAAACCTTGGTGATTATACTGGAAATGAAGTCTTTAGATCTGGAGACTGCAAAGATCTTGAGGACAAATTAAACAAAGCGCTGTACTCTCCAAAGCCAGACAATATTGAATTCCTTTCAATATACAGTTATGAACATATCCGCGATTCAATTAAAGGAGTAATATCCCTGGATGAATAACTATATCTGGAATATTATTGTTTCCGCGCTGGCAGGCATTTTTCTCCTTATCACTGGTCATCTTTTCCTTACTTCTGTCGGACTGGCTTTTACACTCTATATCTTCGTAAAGCTGTTGATGGATATGGGAAGGAAAATTCCCATTATTGAATTGATTACAGCCCTCGCTGCGATGCAGTGGATCCTGGGACCTTTCATCGAATATGGCCGCGAATTGGAACATTATAAATACAGGATGTATGTCGATGAATCCACCTATATGGCTTTTGTAGTTCCTGCCGTTTTGGTGTTCTGGACCGGCGCAAATTTAATCAGGACAAAGACCAACCTTGATACGCTCAAACTGGAGATCGATAAAATACTGCAGGAGCTTCCGCTTTTTCCGTATATATTGATATTTGCCGGTGCTGTTGTTCCCTTTTTCTCGGGATTGTTCCCGGCAAGCCTGGGCTTTGTTTTCTTCCTGCTTTCCATGCTGAAATATATAGGGGTCATCTACCTGATCCATTCCTCACAACGTTTCAAATGGCCCATCTTTTTTGGAGTCCTCCTGGTCACTGCCATTGCATCTATTGGAGCCGGGATGTTCCATGATCTTATCCTCTGGAGCATGCTTCTCTTTACATTCCTTGCCAAAGAATGGAAAATGTCCTTTCCAATGAAATTATTTTCAGCCCTCCTGGGCATCCTGTTCGCCATGACGATCCAATCAGTAAAACTGCAATACAGGATGGAGACATGGTCAGGGAACTATACTGGCAATAAAACAATATTGTTCATAAAAATGGCAGCCCATGAATGGTCCTCAGGGGAAGTTTTTCTGCCCAAACAGGACGTACATATGAATGTTCGCCTGAACCAGGGATGGATCATATCGGCCATCATGTACAATGTTCCTGCTGTAGTCCCGTATGCGAATGGCAGAACTATTACCGATGCCATTGAAAACAGTCTTCTTCCAAGGGTTTTATATCCCAATAAACCCATTGCCGGCGGAAGGGAAAATTTTAGAAAATATACCGGACTGTCACTCAGTGAAGGCACCTCTATGGGGATATCCATAGCTGGCGAAGGCTATGCGAACTATGGATGGTTTGGCGGAATTGTATTTATGTTTTTATGGGGCCTGTTTATAAACTGGTTCTGGCGACGGCTGGAAGCCTGGAGCAAATTCTTCCCGACGCTGCTGGTGTGGAGTCCTATCCTCTTCCTCCAGGTGGTGAAGGCTGAAACCGAATTCGGCGTTGTGCTGAATCACCTTATAAAGGCCACCATCGTAGTCGGAGGACTGGTATGGGGAATTCGAATGGTGTGGGGAGTTGTGGGTTATAAGGAAGAAAGCAGGGTGATGAAGAGGGTGAGCAACTGGCAACGGGGACGCAGTGAAATTGGACGACCAGGTAAATAGGAAATTGGAAGATCAGGGGATTGGGAAACCATGGCTGAAAATATTCAATTGGAGAGATTAAATTTATGAAAAAGCCTACAAATAAAAGGCATGCCTGAAAAAGTTATAAATTTTATATTCAGGAAACCTGCACCGCAGTTTAATTCTATTGAAAATGTATTCAATGCAATAATTCCATATATTCAGAATGAGTTTGAGGTCAGGAAAATATACATTCCCTTCAGGACGTCTGGTCCGCTTTCCATGCAAAAAAATCTCCACTTCCTAAGGGGCCGGGAGACAAGAGGAATTGTACATATTACGGGACATGAAAACTACCTTGTAAACGCTGTTAATGGAAAATCAATACTCACATTGCATGATATAGGATCAACAGGACCAGGAAGATCACTTCGCGATCGCTTTATCCGGAAGAACTGGTTCAAGGATCCAATTCAAAGGGCTGACCGGGTTACGGTTATATCGCATTTTTCACTAAGTGAGATCACATCAGGATTTTCAGTACAAGCCGGAAAAATAAGTGTTATCCCAAATCCTGTGGATGATCGGATATTGTTCTCACCAGGAAAATTCAACAGTGAAAAACCAACGATACTGTTTACCAAAGCAAATAAAAACCTTGAAAGAACAATTGAAGCGCTATCCGGCGTAGTTTGCAGCTTGATTATCCTTGGAGAGCTAACTTCAGATCAAAGCCGTTTACTTTCACATGCAGGAATTGATTTTGTAAATAAATTCAACCTCCCCTACGACGAAGTCGCCCAGCTCTATAAAATATCGGATTTGCTGCTTTTCCCCTCTCTCTACGAAGGATTCGGACTCCCGATTCTTGAGGCTCAGGCAACGGGCAGAGTAGTGATTACCTCGAATCGGGGTGTAATGCCATCAACCGCCGGGAAAGGAGCATTTTTTGTTGACCCAGACGATCCTGCGAGCATAAGGGAAGCAATTATCAGAGTCAAAGACGATTCAAACCTCAGGGATTCGCTTATTACCTCGGGGCTGGAAAATGTTAAAAAATATAGAGCTTCGCTTATCGCAGAACAATACCTTCATCTCTATCATAACTTGCTGAATGAAACCTAGAATTCTTGTATTTACGGATTGGTTTCTACCTGGGTATAAGGCAGGCGGACCGGTAACTTCGATTACAAATGTAATTGAGACTTTCAAGGATGAATATGATTTTTACGTACTTACGAGGAATAATGATTATGGTGAGCGCAAACCTTATGATGATTTAAGATCTGATGAATGGATAAAGATGAAAGAAGGAGTAAATATGATGTACCTTTCACCAGGGAAACTTAATAGAAATTCACTTTACAGAATTCTCAGATCTGTTGATTGCCCTGTTATTTATATTTCTGGCATTTATTCATGGTACTTCTCAATTCTGCCTGTTTTATTATCACGAAAATTAAAAAATAAAAGGGTCATTGTCTCTCCAAGAGGAATGTTGTCGGATCATGCAATAAGGATCAAGTCGATAAAAAAGGAACTGTATTTAAAAGCAGCATATTTATTCAATATTTATAAGCATGTGGTCTTTCAGGCAACCAATTCCCTTGAAATGCCTGATATTAGAAAATATTTCAAGGGCAATGAGATCATTCTTGCACCAAATCTTCCACGTCCTTTGGCTGAAGGAAGCATACATAATATAAAGAAGAATAATGTTTCAGTCCTGCTGGTTAGCATTGCCAGGATTGCAGCAGAAAAAAACATACTTGGAGCCTTACAATTCATCCTGAAGTGGTCCCAAAGCAACTTCTACAGGAGTGAATACATGATGGAATACAATTTATACGGACAGGTATATTCTTCTGAATATTGGAAAAGATGCCAGGAAGTGATTTGTCAGCTTCCTGAAAATATAATAGTCCGACATCTGGGAGGAATAGCCCCGGAACAGGTCCCGGGAATATTAAAACAACATCATTTCCTGTTCCTTCCTTCTTTTGGGGAAAACTACGGCCATTCGATAATTGAATCACTTGGACAGGGAAGGCCTGTTATTATTAGTGACAGAACTCCATGGAGGGACCTCTCAGCGAGAGATGCGGGTTGGGACCTTGCATTAGATTCTGACGATGAATTTGTAAGGGTATTAACGGATTGTATTACAATGGACCAGGTTCGTTTTAATAAAAAATGCCACGCTGCTTTGATGCTGGCAAAGGAAACATTCGAAAATAGTGATGCAATTAATGCCCATAAACGTATCTTTGAAGGATGAATAAAAAACCTGAGGTTAAGCTTAATGAATACAATAACTCCTGGTATGATCCAGGGGCAGGAAACCTGAAGCGTGTGTTTTGGTTTGCCACAAACATCCTGTTCTTTAAATCCGGTTGGCACATGGGGTCCGGATGGAAAAGGTTCCTTCTGAAATTATACGGTGCCCGGGTAGGTGAGGGTGTGGTGATCAAGCCAGGTGTAAATATAAAATATCCATGGAACCTCGAAATCGGCAATTATGTTTGGATTGGAGAGAAGGCCTGGATTGATAACCTCGGAAAAGTAACTTTATGCGATAATGTCTGCCTGTCGCAGGATTGTTTATTGTTATGCGGCAATCATGATTATTCCAGTTCTGCGTTTGACTTGCGCGTTGGAGATATCTACCTTGAAAATGGAGTGTGGATTGGGGCAAGGGCTACAGTGGGCCCGGGGGTTAGAGTTGGACAAAATGCAGTGCTTGCAGTCGGATCTGTTGCTTCTTCCAACCTGGAACCAGGCAAAATTTACAGGGGCAACCCGGCAGTTCCGGTGAAAGAACGAATTATAAGTTGATGAAGATCTCAATTATTACGGCTACATATAACAATGAAAATACTATCGCTCATTGCCTCAGGAGCCTGAATTCCCAAACTTACGGCGAAATCGAACATGTTATTATTGATGGGGCATCCTCGGACAATACCCTGGGGATTATTGCTGAAGAAAGTCCCTCGTCCATCGTATATTCCGAACCTGATAATGGTGTTTATGATGCAATAAACAAGGGTATTTCCAGGTCGACAGGCGAGATAATAGGATTCTTGCATGCAGATGACACTTTTGCAAGCGAAGGGATCATCAAAATGGTCGTGGAAGAATTCATAGCCACCGGGAGTGACGGTATTTATGGTGATTTATATTATGTAAGCGAATCGGGAAAATTACTTCGCAACTGGCGATCTGTGCCGTTTACACCAGGCTTGATTGCAAAAGGATGGATGCCTCCGCATCCTGCCTTGTTTCTTCGCAGAAATATTTATGAAAAATACGGAGTGTATAACACTGATTACAAAATATCTGCAGACTATGATTTAATTTTGCGTGTCTTTAGTGCCGAAAAATTCAAATCTCATCATATAACCGAACCTTTGGTCTTCATGAGAACCGGGGGTATCTCAAACAGAAACTTATCCAACATCATCAGGAAATCAAGGGAGGATTATTCTGCTTTAAAAGCTAATAATATCTGCTGTCCTCTTAGGGTTTTACTTCAAAAGAACTTCTCTAAAATTTCTCAATTTTTCTTAATTCCACGTCCAGGTTATTAATTTAATAGCAGGATTTTTAATTAGCGCTTTCCCTAAGGTACATTTTAACATTTCCTTAATCATGTTTATTATTCATTTCATCATGTTTTCTGTAGATTTACATGTTGAAATGCAGGATTTCTGAAATTATATAATGGAAATATTTTTTAATACCCATACACTTTTAATTCCAGGTTGGATCGTAATAATGCTTGGTACTTTTAGTTCATTTTTAATTACATATATTTCGATCCCAACCATAATTACTGTCTCTCATAAACTTCATTTATATGAAAGAACCAATGGAAGGCAGTCTCACAAGGGGGAAGTTCCAACCTTGGGCGGTGTAGCTATATTTGCTGGTCTTGTGGTTGCCGGTGCAATTTTCTCAGATATTTCCCTTATCCACGAATTCCAGTATGTTTTAGGTGCACTGGTGATCCTTTTCTTTATTGGTATCAAGGATGATCTGTTGATAATGGATCCCCGGAAAGAGTTGCTGGCACAGATAGTAGCTGCTGGAATTGTTGTAGTCCTTGGAGACGTAAGAATCACAGATTTTCATGGATTTGCGAATATTCACGAGATCCCTTATATCATTAGCCTGGTGTTTTCAATTTTTGTATATATAGTGATCATTAACGGGTTTAATCTCATCGATGGAATTGATGGTCTTTCCTCAGGTGTTGCTATTGTTACTTCTCTTGCCTTTGGAATTTGGTTTATAATCAGGGGAGATACAAATTTTGCTCTTGTACCTTTTGGACTTGTAGGATCGTTAATAGCATTTTTCAGGTTCAATGTATTTGGCAAAAGGAACAGAATATTTCTGGGAGATACAGGATCACTTTCAATTGGTTTCATATTGGCCGTTATTGCAATTCAGTTCCTGGAGTACAAGGATCCAATTACAAATGAACATACGATGCTTTCTGCACCGGCTGTTGCATTTGGAATCTTAATAGTGCCCCTTTTCGATACGATCAGGGTATTTACTATTCGGATTTTTGTTGGAGATCCTCCTTTTAAGGGCGATAAAAAGCATATTCACCACAGGTTGCTTGACCTGGGTTGCAGGCATTTCAAGGCATCATTAATAATTATAACGATCAACCTGTTTATAATTGGATTGGTCTTTTTACTCAGGGATATCGGTAATCTTAAGCTTCTGATTATAGTTATGTTCCTGGCTTCCTTCTTTTCCTATATCCCTATTTATCTTATCAATAAGCGTAAAACAGCAGATAATAACTAAGTAGATTCCGGATTGAAAAATGTGATGCAAATATTAATTGAGACCGGTCTTTCTGAAAATTACCGGCCAGCCTTCCCTGTTCGTCCTGATTTTATAACTGGCTGTAAATGTTACAAAATCATACATATCAGCTGAATTTGAGAACCTCGATGTGTAGCCTTCCACATAATCAGTAAGGGTATATCTCCTGCCAAATTCAAGGCTGCCAGTCCAATAGGAACTGATGCTGTATTTCACTCCGATTCCGAAGGGAAATACCACTCCAAATCTTCTGAAATCAAAGCCTCCTTCTGGCTCCCATTCATCGCCATTAACTTCAATCCCGGTATTCATTTGGGTAACAGTCGGGAAATTTAAAATTCCACCTCCACCTGCAAAAAGATATACATATAATTGTGAAAATCCGTTTACCATACCTTTCCTGTTATACATAGCCATAGACCCCATTGCGAAATCTTCGGGCAGAATATAAAATTCTACCTGGGCCGTAGGTTCAAATACCCAGGATTGGTACTTATATCCTCCGCCTGGCCTGGCAATTGCATTTTCTGTACCAAGATCATTCCCTGAAAAATAAGCGCCGGTAAAATTTGTACGTAAATAAATAAGGTGGTTAAGTTTGTACTTAAATCCACCGGAAAGTGCAGGCCGCGTAGTCTTTATCTGGATATCCTTTAGTCTGAAAAAATCTTCTGTAGGGGAAGTGCCACCAATATCACTGTAAAGATTTGCAGTCCCGGCACCAAAGTATGCTTCATAACGCCGTGATCTCCACCTTTGTGCATCAGCAACCGAAATTACAATGAAAATAAATATTGTAGATAATACTATGGTTTTTTTCATCTGAATTTGCTAATTGCAAATATATAACAGATTATTTTTTTATTGCATGTAAATAAACAGGATATCCTATTTTTATCAATAAAAAGGCAATTTCTGTATCAAATTTAACATTTGACAATCATTTAAAATATCCTGCTTAATGGAACCAATACTTAAATAAAGGCATTTTTGATTTCAATTGAAGCCCGATTCCGGAGTATAATTTATCATCCTTTGCTTTCTGCTTATAGGACTTGGCTATAGCTGTAGTTGTAACCCCCGGATATTGGATATGTGATTAAATTGATTTAATTGAGTTCGCATACTTCTGTCCGGTAAATGATTGATCTGACAACATGGCTTAATATAAGCTTAATTTGATCGGCAAATTATTCACAAGAGTCTTCAGTATTTTTGTTTTCTCGGGTTTTTGTTTCCCAAATAAACATTAGTTTTACTACTTTAATTATTTACGATAAACTACTACTTAAATGGCCAATTCAAATGTTAAACTCTCCGTTGGAGAGAAGATAGGATATAGCCTTGGCGATCTGTCGGCGAATCTTATTTTCCAAACCCTTATGACTTTCCTCGCTTTCTTTTATACCGATGTGTTTAAAATTCCACCTGCTACAGCATCAGCAATTATTTTTGCTGGAGGGATGACCGGGGCATTTTTTAATCCGATTATGGGAGCTATAGCTGACCGGACGGTTACCAGGTGGGGGAAATTCCGGCCCTGGATACTCTGGACCGCTCTTCCCTTTGGTGTTATGGCAATTCTTGCTTTCAGCACACCCGATTTTGGATTGCATGGAAAGGTGGCATATGCATTGATAACCTACATTTTATTGGTAATAGTATATTCGGCCAATAACCTTCCATATGCTGCATTGAGCGGTGTGTTGACGGGTAATATGGCTGAACGGAACAGCATTTCTTCCTTCCGCTTTGTTGCGGTAATGATAGCCCAGTTCGTAGTACAGGTTTTATTGCTCCCGCTTGTACTGATCCTTGGAGATGGAGATAAAACCAAAGGTTTTGAAAATACGATGGGTATTTTTGCCGGGATCGGTGTTCTGTTCTTCGTGATCACATTTTTAACAACCAGGGAAAGAGTTATCCCAAAACCGGAGCAAAAATCAAGCGTTAAGGAGGACCTTGCGGATCTTTTCAGGAACAGGCCCTGGATCGTCATGCTGGTCCTTACTATCCTTGTTTTTATCACCTTATCTTTGAAGGGCGGGATGTATGTTTACTATTTTGAGAACTACCTGAGTGAACCTCATCTTGCTGCTTTTCTCAATGATATCGGTTTTAATGGATTTATTGAGCGCCTTAATCACATGTTCACCAGTATCGGAATGGTTGGATTCCAATGGCCTGAAGATGCGCCAACCTCAGGATTTAGCCTTTTCAATGCCGGCGGAATTATATTTATGATCGTTGGGATCATGTTCTCGAAAAATCTGGCTGATAAGTTTGGAAAACGTGATGTTTTCGGAGGTGCACTCTTTCTGTCTGCAATCTGTCTGCTTGTATTCGTATTCTATTCACCGGAATCAATTGCCTTGGTTTTTGTTACACAGATTTTGCATGGATTCTTCTATGGCCTTACAATTCCACTTCTTTGGGCTATGATTGCTGACGTTGCGGATTATTCCGAATGGAAAAATAACCGCAGGGCAACTGCAATTATTTTTTCGGCGATGATCTTTGGCCTAAAAGCAGGTTTGGCATTTGGAGGAGCTTTGGTAGCAGGTATACTGGCCGGATTTGGATATGAAGAAAGCCTTTCCGTTCAGGGGCCTGAAGTTGTTAACGGTATCAAGCTTTCAATAAGTGTGTTCCCAACCATTACCTTTATGATCGGAATCGGGGCCCTCTTCTTTTATGCAATTGATAAAAAGAAGGAGACCCAGATCGAACTGGAGCTTACTGAGAGAAGAAAAGCCGGAGAAAATGAATAGATTATTAAGAAGAAATTAACCTCAAAAAATGATAACATGAAAACAGGAATTACAAAATTTTGGATTTTTGCAGGTCTGGCTCTTTTATTTGCAGCCTGTAATACTTCTTCAACAAAAGAAGCTGGTTTAAAAGATGCATATAAAGGTAAATTTTATATTGGGGCAGCTTTGAATGAAGCCCAGATTCTTGGAAAGGACAGTGCAGCTGTCAATGTAGTCAAAACACACTTCAATTCAATAGTTGCAGAGAATTGTATGAAAAGCGGCGAAATTCAACCTGTTGAAGGTCAGTATAATTTTGAGCTGCCTGATAAACTCGTTGAATTTGGAGAAGAGAATGATATGTTTATCGTTGGACATTGCCTGATCTGGCATTCCCAGGCACCCCGCTGGTTTTTCATGGATGAGGAAGGTAACGAGGTTAGCCGTGAGCTTCTTATCGAAAGAATGAGAACGCATATTTCTACCGTTGTTGGTCATTATAAGGGCAGGGTTGACAGCTGGGACGTTGTGAACGAGGCTGTTCTGGATGATGGATCATGGCGCAATACAAAATTCTATGAAATTATTGGTGAAGAGTATATTAAACTCGCTTTTCAATTTGCTCATGAAGCAGATCCTGATGCTGAATTGATATACAACGATTATTCCATGTTCCACGAGGGAAGACGGAACAAGGTTGTCGAAATAGTAAAAAATCTCAAGTCAGAGGGTATAAGGATCGATGGTGTGGGGATGCAGGCCCATTATGGACTTGATAATCTTCCCCTTGAAAAAATTGAAGAAAGTATTGTTGCATTTGCAGAGGCAGGGGCTGAAGTAAGTATTACTGAACTGGATATTACTGTCCTTCCTTTCCCTGATTGGAGAGTAGGTGCTGAAATATCTGCCAGCTTTGAATATCAGCAAAAGATGAACCCTTATGCTGATGGACTCAATGATTCAGCTGAGCTTGCATGGAACAATGCCTATATGGACCTATTTAAACTCCTGCTTAAACATGAGGATAAGATTAAAAGGGTAACACTATGGGGAGTGGATGATAATCATACATGGAAGAACAACTGGCCTATGCGTGGAAGAACAGATTATCCACTCTTGTTCGACAGGGAGTATAAAGCCAAGCCTATAGTTGATGCTTTAATAAAAGAAGCAGGGAAGGAAAGGGAATAGTAAATTAACTTGTTCACAATGAAGAAGCCAAGATACCTCGTAGATCATATTTATACAGCCGATCCGGCAGCACATGTATTTAACGGACGAATTTATATCTATCCTTCGCATGATATTGAATCAGGGATTCCTGAAAACGACCTCGGGGACCATTTCGATATGCGGGATTACCATGTTTTGTCGATGGATGCTTTGGAAGGGGAGGTGACAGATCATGGAGTAGCCCTGGATATTAAGGATGTTCCCTGGGCCGGACGGCAAATGTGGGATACTGATGCAGCTTATAAAAACGGTAAATATTATATGTATTTCCCCGCTAAGGATAAAACGGATATCTTCAGGATTGGAGTTGCAGTGAGCGATAGACCTGAAGGCCCTTTCATTGCAGAAATACACCCAATAATAGGAAGTTACAGTATCGATCCCTGCGTTTTTGAAGATAAGGATGGGATACACTATATGTATTTTGGAGGCCTTTGGGGAGGCCAGCTGCAACGATACAGGAACAATAAGGCCCAGGAATGCGGTACAGAACCTGGCGATAATGAACCTGCCCTGTGCGCCAGGGTTGCCAAATTAAATGAAGATATGCTTGGTTATGCTGAGAAGCCACGCGATGTTGTAATTCTGGATGAGAAAGGAATTCCGCTTAAAGCCGGCGACCACTCGCGTCGTTTCTTTGAGGCTTCCTGGATGCATTTCTATAATGGGAAATATTATTTTTACTATTCCAATGGCAATACACATCTGCTTTGTTATGCAACAGGCGACAGTCCATACGGCCCACTTACCAGGGAGTGATCCTAACGCCGGTGGTTGGTTGGACAACCCATCATTCCATTTGCGAATTCAAAGGTAAATGGTACCTGTTCCATCACGACAGTGTCCCTTCAGGAGGCAGGACCTGGCTGAGGAGTCTGAAAGTTGTTGAGTTGGAATATAACAGCGACGGAAGTATAAAGACTATTGAAGGTACTGAATAAAAAGTATAATTTTTTCGAATTTTCATTTCCAAATTTTTATGGCAGTGTTGAAAAAATAATTAATCCAATTTTTTATTCATAGCTGATTTCAATAAACTGTTTCTTATCGTTTATTTTCTTTATTTCTTCATTCTTCTCTATTATGGGTTGATTGAGCTTTTCTAATTCATCTACCCAATTATTTTTTACAAAATCATACTGAATTTTATAAAAATCGTATTGTTCAGAATTTTTACTAATATTATATTTTAATGGTTTGCTTTTATGCCTAATTTCCAATGGCGCAATTAAGTGTCTTATAAGAGCTGCCCCGGCAATAAAGGCTATTCCTTCAATGGCCATTCCTTCAGTATCGGCATATTCAGAATCATTTGTACCAGCCGATATTAGTAAATACCAACCGATCGCTCCAACAACATAGTGAGTAGTCGTCCACCATGCCCCCCAAAAAGTAGGATAAAGGGTAAGAGATCCGTTATCCCAATCATAATCTATATAAGCACCATATTTAGATTCTGGTAATGGTGAATATTTAGATTTATAATAGTCTTCAAATGATAGATATGTTTCAAGATCAGAAATTGATAATAATGACAAAGGAGGAAGGGGCGGATCCAGTTTTATATTTGTGGTTTGATTTTCTTTTATAATAAAGCTTTTGGTATTGTCTGTTCTATTATACGATCCTTTT
>CAYSAH010000040.1:0-15164 GCA_964428945.1 uncultured Bacteroidaceae bacterium
CGAATTGGTATTTCCACTTCTCTCGTTAGTTCCCTGGAATACGGTCAATGCTCCAATATCAGGATCGCCATATTTGTACTGGGTAAATGTCACGAGATTCTGGGCAGCGACATAAATTCTGAATCTGTCCAGTTTAATTGCTTTCGTTATTATATCAGGAAGGTTATAACCAAGCTGAAGGGTTTGTAAACGGAGGAATGATCCATCTTCAACATAGAATGAGGATTCTTCCATATTCAGGTCGTTTGTACGGCTGTTAAACCCAAATACATCTGTATCTGTATTATCGGTGGTCCAGCGGTCCAGCATATCCCGATGAAAGTTATATCCGGGATTTCTGACGTCATGTGTATGTGCTTTGTATGCAACAAAAATGTCATGACCATACATTCCCCTGAACACACCATTCAGATCGAATCCTTTAAACATAAAATTGAAGCTGAATCCATATGTGAAATCGGGATGAGGATTACCGATAAAGGTCTTATCAGAAACGTTGATCAAATTGTCTCCGTTGATATCCTTGTACTTATGATCCCCCGGGACAGTATTCCTGTTGTGGAAAGCTGAACTTGCAATTTCTTTCTCAGATTGGAACAATCCTTCAACAACGTATCCATAAAACATTCCGATAGGGTAGCCAACTTCAGTCCTTGACCAGTCGCTGATTCTTCGATTGGCATAAGTTCCGGCGGCAATATAATCTATATCTTCTGAAATTTCCAGGATCTTCATCCTGTTCAAGGCATAATATGCGCCAAGGTCATATTGGAATTCTCCCTCCCTGTTCCGGAAATTCAGGGAAAGTTCGATTCCCCTGTTCACCATGCTGGAGATATTGGATGCAGCAGGGGAGATAACCCCTGAAATTGAGATTGCAGGTGGGTTGAAAAGCATCCCATCCGTTAATTTGTTGTAGAAATCGGCTACCATGCTCAGTTTACCATTGAACAGACCAAGGTCAAGCCCCAGGTTGGTAGTTACCGATTCTTCCCAGCGTAAAAATGGATTTGGAGGTTTTGAAGCTGAAGCTCCCGGCACATAAAGGTCTCCTCTTGAATACCCCATGTTGGTATTCATCAGGCTGAGGAACTCATATCTTCCTATCCGGTCGTTTCCTATCTTTCCCCATCCTGCCCTTAATTTCAATTGGGAAACAACACCTACATTTTCCAAGAAAGCTTCCCTGTGAAGCTTCCAGGCAGCAGCAAATCCCGGAAAAATACCAAATCTCTCATTTTCCCCGAACCGGGTGGATCCATCGCGACGGATATTTGCGGTTAAAAGGTATTTGTCGTTAAATCCGTATTCAATGCGCCCCAGCAGACCAACAGACCTGTCGATACTCGGAGAGCTTCCCTCCAGGCTGGTAAAGGTATTTACATTATAGGTGAATGAAGCCGAATCGGTGATGATCACCTCATAAGGCAGCTGCGCCTGGTTTATTTCATTAAAGAACCTGTAACGTTCACTTTCATTGCTAAGGGCTCTTGTGTGTGTTCCCTGCAGGGAATAATAATTGGATTCCCAGGCTGAACTACCGACCATTACCTTTAAAGAATGGTTACCGAACTCCTTTTCATAGCTAAGAATATTATCAATTGTATAGGAATAGCTTTTTGCGAATTGATTGAAAAGGGATGGGTAAATTTGCCGGTTGCTGGGATCAATTTCGTAAGCCGGAGAATAGGTGTTTGCCTCGTTGAATCCCAGGTTATATCCGACGAGGGATTTAAAGGTCAACCCCTCAAAAGGTTTTATTTCAACAAAAGCATTACCATTTAAAAGGTAATTTTTATCCACCCTGAAGTTTCTGTCAATAAATATCATTGGATTTTCAAGTGCATCTGAATAGGGATTCAGGTTCCAGATACCATTTTCATTGTAAGGTTCAATCACCCTTTGCGCCATTACAGACGAATAATATGCGCCATTACCCCATTCCCAGCTTTCAACGGATCCCTTGTAATTGCTCGTAGTGAAAGTTACGGTTTGTCCGACATTGAGCCATTTTTTTACTTTTGAGGTAGTTGAGAGCCTGGCGTTATACCTTTTCAGGTAAGTATTTTTTATAATACCTGTTTGATCGAATGCTCCGACAGAAAAATTATACAGGACTTTATCACCCCCGCTAATATTAAGGTGGTGGTTTTGCATGGGTGCATTCTGACTCATTTCATCGAACCAGTTTACATTGGAGACAGCATCGGGGGAGATATAATTTTTATTTCCTTCTGTATATCCATTCACATCATTATAAGTCTCAGCAAATTCAAAACCGGTCATCATATCGGGATGCTGGGTAATGGTTTGGTTCCCATAATAAGCTGAATAGGAGACCTTCATATCACCCTTGATACCCTGCCTGGTAGTGATCATGATAATACCATTGGCGGCACGTGAACCATAAATTGCCAGGGCGGAGGCATCTTTCAGTACAGACATGGATTCGATATCACCCGTATTAAGATATGCAATTGAAGATGGGTCAACGGGAACACCATCGACAATATAGAGCGGCTGGGCATCATTTATACTTCCTACTCCCCTGATACGGACTGTTGGAAGTTTTCCCGGCGAACCGGAATTGGAGGTCACTGAAACCCCGGGAGTCCTGCCTGATAAAGCCTGGGTGACATTATCAGACCTCACCTGGCGTAACTCATCTGCATTGATAACGGCAACTGAACCTGTCAGATCTTCTTTATTAACTGTGCCATACCCAACAACGACAACTTCCTCAAGTCCCATTATGTCTTCTTCAAGAGTTACAGTAAGTTCTCTTTGATCGCCAAATTCAATCGTTTTCTTCAGGAATCCCACATAGGAAAACTCAAGTTTTGTGGCTCCGTCAGGTATGCTAATACTGAAGCTACCATTAAAATCCGATACCGTTCCGATCGTGGTGCCAGGCACTGTTATATTTACTCCTGGGAGGGGTTCTCCCGAGCGATCAACAACGATACCGCTAATGTTAAGAGGCTGGGCAATACCTCCGCTCTCATAGGTGTTTGAGCGCAGTCCGGAAATCCCAGCCATAGCGTGGCTAGTTAATGATGCTGTAAGAAAGAACATGATATTCAGGCAAAACAGCAACTTTTTTATCCACCCGTGAGATGGATGAGCAATCATAGTGTGTTTCATAAAAGGTAGTTTAAGTTTAGATAGAAGTAAAGGTAAAAAAATTACACCAAGTGGATTCTATTAAAACAGGATTTATAAAACAAAATATCAGTTAGTCCAAGGTTGCAATCCTGTTTTCCTGAGGGC
Organism: uncultured Bacteroidaceae bacterium; assembly: GCA_964428945.1. Lineage (GTDB taxonomy): Bacteria > Bacteroidota > Bacteroidia > Bacteroidales > M55B112. The sequence continues at coordinate 3,271 of CAYSAH010000040.1, forward strand.
TTATTTTATGGACTACAGCTGGTATATTTTTTTCAGATTTTAATTATAATGATCTTCAGCAGTTTGATTTTATAAAGGGATTTTTCATTATCTTTAATTGCTGTAGTGTTGAATTCCTGCAAATCTTCACAATACCCCGACATGCTAAACAGAATCATCAATTTCAGTATAAAAAACAAACTGCTTATCATCCTTCTAACCATCTCAATCGCAGGTTTCGGTTTGTATTCTGTATTTCAGATCCCGGTTGGGGCAGTTCCTGATATTACAAACAACCAGGTCCAGGTAATAACCACATCGAGAAATTTGTCAACCCAGGATGTGGAGCAATTCATAACCTATCCGATAGAGCTTGAAATGTCGAACCTGCCAGGGGTACAGGAAATTCGTTCCATCTCCAAATTTGGACTTTCGGTTGTAACTATTGTATTTGATGATGATCTCGGGACCTACCTGCCCCGTCAGCTTATTGCCGAAAAGATCAAAAGTGCTTCTGCCAATATACCTGAAGGTTTCGGGACCCCGGAGATGGGGCCGATAACAACAGGTCTGGGTGAGATATACCAGTATATTCTCGACACGAAACCAGGGTATAAGGATAAATACTCTATCATGGAATTGCGCACTATCCAGGATTGGATAGTGAAACGGCAGTTGTCCGGGATACCGGGGGTAGTGGAAGTAAACACATGGGGAGGTTTTCTCAAACAGTATGAAGTTGCGCTGAATCCTGAAAACCTGAAGGCATTTGATATCTCCCTGCTAGAAGTATTCGATGCGGTGGAGCAGAACAACAGTGTTGCAGGTGGAGCCTATATTGAAAAGCAAAACCAGAGTTATTTTATTCGCGGAGATGGTCTTGTGTCAAGCCTTGAAGACCTGGAAAATATTGTAGTACAGAATAACGGGGGAATTCCGATACTGATTAGGGACATTGCCACAGTCGGGTTCGGCAGTGCCAGCCGTTTTGGTGCCATCACTGCCAACGGTGAGGGAGAGAAAGTCATGGGTCAGATCATGATGCTTAAAGATGCCAATTCCAACAAAGTAATTAAGGCTGTTAAGGAGCGTGTGAACGAGGTCCAGGAATCTCTTCCGGAAGGAGTATTTATCAATCCGATCATAGAGCGGAGCGAGCTGATCCATAAGACATCTCTAACTGTATTTGAGAACTTATTATTTGGATGTCTCATCGTTTTCTTCATCGTTGTACTCCTCCTTGGTAACCTTCGGTCCGGGCTTGTGATCGCATCAATTATACCGCTAGCCCTTTTGTTCACAATCTCAATGATGTATCTTTTCGGGATCGACGCTAACCTGATGAGCCTTGGAGCGCTTGACTTCGGGATCATCATAGACGGAGCGGTGATCATCGTTGAGTTTATTGCTATCCGGCTTACCCTGAACCGGGATGAGCTGGCAGCAGCTTCTGGAGAGGAGCGGCAATCGGTCATGGACCGCATCACATTTAATGGAGCATCGAAAATGATGAATTCGGCCATCTTCGGCCAGGTCATCATTCTCATTGTCTTTATACCAGTTCTGTCCCTCAGTGGCGTTGAGGGAAAGATGTTCCGTCCTATGGCGCTTTCATTTAGTTTTGCGGTGCTAGGGGCAATGTTTTTTGGACTTACATGGCTTCCCGTAGTCTCCTCTCTTTTCCTGAGACCGGAAAAGCGGAAACAATGGGCTGTAACCGGGTTAGTTATGAAAGTTTTTACCCGCTCCTACGATCCTGTGATCCGCTGGTCCTATGATCACAAAGGGGTCATCTTTGGCCTGGCGATCGCCTCACTTGTTTTAACCGGGGTTATTTTTTCCAGGATGGGAGGGGAGTTTGTCCCGACCCTGGATGAAGGGGATTTTGTAATACAACCAGTTTTAAAGACGGGAACATCATTGTCAAAAACCGTCGAACTGACCACACAGATGGAAAATATACTTATCGGCCAGTTTCCTGAAGTGGACCAGATCGTTTCCAGGATAGGGGCAGCAGAAGTTCCCACCGATCCGATGTCGATGGAGGAGATAGATATGATCATTAAGCTCAGGCCCCGGGAGGAGTGGATTTCAGCTGACACAAAGGAGGAGCTGGCCAATCGTTTCAAGGAGGCACTTTTGGTGTTGCCCGGGATCGATTACGAATTTACACAACCCATTGAGATGCGCTTCAACGAACTGATCACAGGTGTCAGGGCAGACCTTGCGATAAAAATATTCGGAGAGGATTTGAACATTCTTGCAGCAAAGGCACAGGAAGTTAAAAAACTGATCAACAGTGTTCCCGGGGCTGCAGATATTATCCTTGAAAAAACTGAGGGTCTTCCACAAATGAGCGTAATATATTACAGAAATAAAATTGCTTACTACGGGCTTACAATTGCAGGGATGAACAGGTACATGACCATGGCCTTTGGAGGTGAGGTCGCAGGAGTTGTATTTGAAGGAGAGAAGAGGATTGACCTTGTGGTAAGATTGCTTCCCGAGTACAGGAACGATATTGAACATCTCAGGAACCTGCCCGTTACCCTACCCAACGGAAATCAGGTCCCACTCTGGGAAATTGCTGAAATAGAGTATACCACCGGACCTGCAAAAATATCCAGGGATGATGCACGGCGGCGCGTTGTTGTAAGTGTTAATGTACGAAACCGGGACCTTGAATCGGTGGTTGAGGATATAGTATCGATCCTGGATGAAAAGCTTACTTTACCCTCAGGGTATTATGTGGATTATGGAGGGCAGTTCGAAAATTTGCGAAATGCTACAAAACGATTGAAGCTAGCTGTACCTATTGCCCTACTGCTCATATTTATATTTCTACATTTTGCCTTCAGCTCCATTAAGGAAGCGGCCCTGGTCTTTACAGCGGTGCCTCTTTCGATTGTTGGTGGAGTGTTTCTTTTATGGATCAGGGGTATGCCCTTCAGTATCTCTGCCGGAATAGGATTCATAGCACTTTTTGGTATTGCAGTACTCAATGGGATCGTGTTGATCGAACACCTTAAAGAACTGAAGAAGGAAGGGTTCACAGACATGAGGGAACGGGTTTTGAAAGGGACCAGGGAGCGACTGCGCCCCGTTCTTCTCACTGCCTCTGCAGCGGCCCTTGGATTTCTGCCTATGGCAATATCCACCTCGGCCGGAGCTGAAGTGCAGCGACCGCTGGCAACTGTGGTCATTGGGGGTCTTGTAACTTCCACCTTGCTTACAATGCTCGCTTTACCACTTCTTTATGCAATTGTCGATGAAATTACTGGAATACAATTATGGCCTCTAAAATTGAAGAGGGAAAAGATCATTCCTTTTATATTTCTGCTTTTGCTGCCCGCTTTTTCCTTTTCCCAGGTATTTGTTGAAAAGCCTTTAGAAAAGCCTTTAGAAAAGCCTGCTGGACTGAGCCTCGAGGACGCACTTGAGATCGCATATTCCAACAACAGGGAACTGGCAGCATATGAGGCTCATGCAAATGAGAGTAAAGCGCTGATTCAAACAGCTTTCAATATCGATAAAACAAGGGTCTACTATAACTATGACGAAAACAACATTGCTGATAACAATTATCCGATTGGCGTGATAGGAGGAGAACAACGATTTGATTTTCCAGGGGTATACCTGGCCCGGAAAAAGGCAAACACCTATTCCTATAAAATGGCTGTAGATACCTATGAACTCAAAAAGAGGGAATTATGCCGTAATGTTACACTGGCATGGCATAAATTGCTTTACCTTAGGGAGAAACTGATTGCAATCAGCACCATTGACAGCATCTATTCGAAGTATTCTGAAGCAGCCGCACTGAGTTTTTCAAAAGGGAATTTTTCAAACCTGGAATTGTTGAATGCAAGATCGGAACACAACAAGATACAAATTCAACAAAAACAACTTCAGAGTGAAATAGATGTTGCCGCCAATTCCCTTGGTACCCTAATGAATTACGACAGCACTATCGTTTTGCCATCGGCTTCTTTTACCCGCATACTGATTAAGCTTCAGAATCCTGAAGCGGATCCGGCAAGGCTCTATATGCAGCATTCGGTCTCACAGAAAGAGGCCGCAATCAGGGTGGAAAAGCAACAACTGTTACCTGAAATCACTCTGAGTTATTTTAACGGGACCAACAGGTATGCCGGTTCGGGAAATTACCAGGGTTACGAGGTGGGTCTTGGTATACCCCTTTTCTTTGGAGAACAAAGAGCAAAAGTGAGGGCCGGACAATTTGCAATGGAAGCCGAAATGAATATGCAGGCGAATTACATCATGATGTATGAGAGCAGGATTTCGGCTTTGCTGGCAGAATTAGAAAAATATAACCAGGCCATTGTCTATTACGAGGAGCTTGGGAATGAGCTATCAAAAGAACTTTTCAGATCTGCCAGCCTGAGTTTCAGTGCAGGAGAAATTGATTTTTTTACGCTGGTACGGAGCCTCGAGAATGCCATGGAGATAAAACTTGTGTACCTCGAAAATCTTTTTAATTACAACCTGACCGTTATTGATTTAAACAACCTCATTTTATAAATGGGAAGAATACAGTAAGCCCGATATTTGTTAATATGTTATGAAAGAAAATAGAAGATTTAACATCAAAATTATAGCACTGATCCTGGGAATAACGGTATCATCGTGTCATAAAAGTAGTGATAACTCCATTAGGAGCGAGAATCCGGAGAATAGTGTTGAGGAAGGAATGGCAACTGACAGGGCATTGGACCTGACACTCACAAGGGAACAATTTGAAGCTTCCGGGATGAAGATTGGAAAACCCGAAACAATGGTTTTTGATCAAACGATCAATGTGACGGGGTATATTAGGGTGGCTCCATCAGGAATGGCAAAAGTAAGCAGTCTTATCCCGGGCAGGATTGCTTCGATACATACTGCTTTAGGATCAGTAGTAATCCAGGGTCAGCCTCTGTTTTCTGTTGAAGGGAATGAAATTATTCTTCTTCAGCAGGAATATGGAGAATCCTTTCACCAAATGAAGGTACTAAAATCGGATTTTGACCGATTGAAATCTCTTTCAGATGAAAAGATCGTTGCGGAAAAAGAATTTCTTAAGGCAGAAAGTGATTTTTACAGCATGCGATCAAAAACTGAAGGAATGAAAGCCAGGCTAAAACTTGTGAATATAGATCCTTCCGCAGTTGAAAATGGAAAAATATATTCTAGTATTGAAGTCCTTTCCCCTATCGGTGGTTATATAACTGCACTGGATATGGTCCTGGGTCAAAACATTGACCAACAGACCTCTGTGCTTGAAGTTGTTGCACCTGGTCAACTCCAGCTGCAGCTGAATATCTTTGAGAAAGATATAGCAAAACTCGCTCCGGGCCAGCATATAATTTTCCGTGACCCGGCAGATAAAAATATCAGCCATAAGGCAACGTTGAGCGCACTTGGAAGATCTGTCGACCAGGACTCCAAAACCATTAACTGTATCGCAAGGCTTCAGGCAGAAGATCAAAATATATTCATGAACAACACGTATGTCGAAGCACAGGTGATCACATGCCAGAGGGAAGTGAGTGCTATACCGGATCAGGCCCTGCTCAAGGAGGAGAATAGTTATTACCTTTTTGTGCTAAAGAAAGATAATGGAGATCAGATGATCTTTAACAAGGTCCCGGTTGAGACCGGCGTCATTCAGAAAGGCTATGCCGAAATAATGGATACCGAACTGAATTATATCCTGGTAGAGGGTGTGTATAACCTTGTGTCCGGGGAGTAGATCATACAGGTAAACATATTATGCCTGGCATGCTCATTATAGGCATTGATTCAACCGTGTAACAGGGTCTTTCATGACTGACATTGAAACAGGTTCAGGGAGACCTTCATCTAAAAGGACTTTGTACATTCGAAGAATTAATGGTAACAATCCTTCAGTGTCGAAAAAACCGATTTCACGTTTAAACTGCATAGGGTCTCCAGGTTGCATTCTAAAATTACCTGGGAACAAGTGCCCTTTTAATTCATAAGCCTTTTCCAGGTCTTCGGCTATCATCACTGCCAATACAGAAATTTAGTATTCCCGGAAATTTGTATAAAAGATATATTCCTATATTTAGGCTTGTAAACAAACCTGATTTTAAAACTAAACGCATCGCCTTATGTGGAAAACTGTAGTATTTCTGATTGTAACGATTATTGTCATCCCCTTTTTAGCATTCAGATTCGACGAGCCTTTAAATGATACTCAGTATGCTGTTCTGATGGACCTTGTTATAGTATATTTAGTGGCTGCCGGAATCTGTTTTCTGGTGAGTATTATCAGTGGAAATTACAGCCAGGTTGATAAACTCTGGAGTTTAATTCCAATAGCATACGTCTGGATCGTTGCTGTTCAGTCCGATTTCGAACCAAGGATTCTTATGATGGCAATCCTGGTTTCAATGTGGGGCCTGAGATTAACTTATAACTTCTCCAGAAGAGGAGGCTATTCAATAAAATTCTGGACAGGGGAAGAGGATTACCGCTGGGCTGTCCTTAGAGCGAAACCCGAATTTGCAGTCAAATGGAAATGGTTCTTTTTTAACTTGTTCTTTATCTCATTTTACCAGATGGGGCTCATTCTGTTATTTACCCTTCCGGCACTTAAAAGTATGAATGGAAATCCCCTGGCATGGATCGATTTTTTATTGGCCGGGCTATTCCTGGGATTTGTAGTTCTTGAGACCATTGCTGACCAGCAACAATGGATTTTTCAGAAAGTGAAGAATAGCCTGATAGCTGAGGGAAAGGAACTCCCTGAAAAATACAGGAAGGGATTTGTTGACAGTGGTCTCTGGGGCATTGCCCGGCATCCCAATTATGCTTGTGAACAGGCGATCTGGATCGTATTCTATTTCTTTAGTGTTGCTGCCACAGGCATGTGGTTGAACTGGTCAGTGATAGGCGCCATTCTGCTGGTATTGCTCTTTTTTGGGAGCAGCAATTTCAGTGAGGCGATTTCATCAGGCAAATACCCGGATTACGAAGAATACAGGAAAAGGGTGGCCAGGTTTATACCGGTGAGATTAAAGTAACTGAGGGTACAGATCTTCCGGTCAAATCCTTGATTCTTATGAAAGTAAAGGTGCCTCGGGGGTCTCCGATACTATGTATAAATTCCGGCTAATAACTCATGCCGGGGCCATGCGTGTCACCATGGCAGCGCAACATACAATATCCATGATGATCACCGGTATCAACAAATATCAATATACCTCCACCATTGGGAGAAACTATGGAAAGATCAAAATTGATAAGGTTTGAGTTGTTTGTTGAATTTCCCTGTGTGTTGCTTATTCCATGAGGGTCATGGCAGGCATTACAAGGGGTTCCTTCATCTACAATATGTTTCTTGTGTTCGCCGAAAGATTCATTATTCAGTATAGATGAGCGGTTATGACAGGCATAACACAAAGCATATGCACTGGAAGATTCGCTTGTATAATTTGCGGTTTCATATCTTGCCTTTAAGATAGCAGGCCAGCTTGATCCATGAGGCCCGGCCGGAGATCCTGAGCCGTCGCTTGAATGACAATCTGTACAATAGATTTGCGATGATTCAGAATAGGTTGGGGCAATCAGGCTTGGCACATTAGTATTCTGACCTTCTGAGGCTACCGGGTGGAAGGATGGATTCGAAGGATTGAATTCGAGTCGTGTATTGTTCTGTTCAATTTGTCGTGTAGTGTGACTTGCCGGTTTTCCTGGGCTATCGGCATGACAACGAAAGCAGATCTCGTATTCATACGAAGAGGAATTGATCGTACTCCCTCCCAGGGTCACCCCCTTTACTCCGGCCATGCTCCCGCTCACATCGGGTGCATTTGCCGGAGAATTATTTACTGCATGTGGATTGTGGCAATCCTGGCATTCAACATGCATCGTCATTATCAGGGGATCCTCCGCCGGGTCATGCGAAAGATTATAGCTATAAACATCATGGCCGTAAGTTTTGGTTAATTGCGTTTCAATATTTGAAGAGGCAACGTTTCCATTATGACATACCAGACAATTGGATTCTTCCGCGATATAATTCATACTTGTTGCTTTACCCTCCGCTGAATGTGGACTGTGACAATTTTCGCATCCATTTTCAGCTACTGTTCCGAACTCGGTATGGAACCAGGGATTTGTTCCGGAACCATTCCAGGATGCCGATGAAGTGCTGTGACTTGAAACACCCCAGTAGTTGCGGTCGTGGCATTTCAGGCACAATTCAGAATATTGCGGATTTACTAGCAGGAAATCAGTGAACAGATCATTATGGGGATCATGGCAAGAAGTACATTGTAAATTATCATTTTCAAGTCTTACAGGATAAGAAATCAGTGCCGGATCAATTAACTGTCCGTCGGAAGAAGCCAGTGCAGAATTATAAAGAAAGGACACCGGATGGTCATCGGAGAGGTCGGTGGAAAGATTTGATCTCCCGATGGGCATTTGTGTGATCCCGCCCAGGAAGTTAATATCAGCTGTTCTGCTTAAAACATTTCCAAGTGCAATGGTCCCATCATGGCAGGAAAGGCATAAGATTGAGGAGCCTGTCGGTTGTCCCGGCACTGCCTGGATGGTAGTACTGGTGTAAAGGTCATAGATTACTCCGGGATCATCCCGGTTCCAAAGCGGACTGTTGGGTTTACTGTTATGAGGGGTATGACAAAAAATGCAAATTTCCTGTTCGGAAGATGATCTTACATTTCCAGGTCCCGAGACAGACAGATTATGGACCGTATTCACGACTGACTGCGCCATATTCATCTGAAGGCAGATCAGTGCAATGCAGCAACTTAAAATAATTGTTTTAGTTTTCATCTGATTCCCCTTTTATTACAGCTTGAAAAACCTGAACCCTGTTGTTATAACTATCAGATATATAAATATTATCCATATTATCAATGTATATTCCTGACGGCATCCAGAACTGTTCCCTGCTTTGTCCCTGCTCACCAAAATAATAAAGGAAACGGCCCTTTTTATCGAATATCTGAACATTGTTGAACAGGGCATCTGCCACATAGATGTTGCCTTTTGAATCACAGGCGATCCCCTTGGGTCTTGCCATCGAACCTGAAACATTACCTGCTTCTCCAAAACCAGATATATAATTCCCAGTTTCACTGAAAATTTGAATCCTGAAATTCATTGCATCCACAATATATGCTGTCCCATCCGGATCGATCCAGATATGCGTGGGAAAATTGAAGAGGCCAGGTCCTGTTCCCCTTCCCCCGAGTGATTTTATCTGTGCCCCATCAGCGCTAAATATTGATACCCGGTGAGCTCCTGTTTCAGTGATCCACACCTCGTTTGTTTTCCGGTTATATGCGATACCGGTTGGCTGCTGAAGACTATCAAAATCAGTAAAAGATGAGATCTGGTCATCAGGAGAAACCAGGAAAACACCGTTTAGATATGAATCAGTAAAAAGTACTCCTTTACCCGGAACAGAGCAGATGGAGACCAGGGAAGGATAGGATCCGGACTTATTGATCAACATAGTGGAAATACTCTTCTTTTCTTCTGTGATCTTAACGATCGATCCGTTTCCCTGATTTAATACCCATATGTTACCATATTCATCGTTAATTGAACTAACAGGGTTCATTAGCAGCTGAGCTTTCTTACCAAAAATAAAGTTGTTCATTTTTTGAAAAAAGGATTGATCGTCGGAAGTCTTTTCAGAAGGGAATTGCCTGATCCACACCACATCCCTTACGTTGGTGCCCTGTGGATCCTGAGAAAAAAGAACAGAATCTCCCAGGCAAAAAAGCAGCGTAATAAGCAGGACAGAACGGTATTCCGGCATTCCTGGTAATATTATTGTATTTGTGTTTTTCACAATTTCACAGTTTTCTTTCTACCTAAATCATCAAACGACCACATTATTTTATATCCTGCTGTATTCCTTACGTTTATGACATCCGGTTGCACACGAGCCCCCGTTTTCATTCAATTCCAGCCCCAGAGGCATTTTCCATTTTCCGAACATTACATATTCTTTCAGCATATGTTGGCCTGGGGCCCCGTGAGGATCATGACACAAACTGCAATTTCTTCCCATACTTCCGTTTACATGTAAGTAGTGTAAATTCTTTTTTCCGTTTCTGAAACCCGTTCCGGATTCAGTTGTTTCGGTGGTCATGAGCTCGCTGTCATGGCACATAAAACAGAGATCGAAGGATTCGACTTTGGCCTCAGCATAATTATTTTCCGGATAATTAGCGACCAATAGATCAGGAAAATTCCCTGTATGGGGAGTATGGCAGATGATGCATTCCCCTGTAGAGATCACTTCGTGAACTGAATTTCCTTTTTTGATATGCTGCTGAATAGAACTGATTTCCCTGCCTCTGTTTGTGATGGTTTTGTTGTGGCAGTAAAGGCATAATTCATTTGGTGCAAGTTTCAATGCATTTGGATATTCAGATTGATGTGGGTCATGGCAATCCAGGCATTGACCCTTCATTACCGGGCCGTGTACAACTTTGGCAGTCTCGGTTTCTATGGTATGGCAATCCAGGCAAATATTATCTGAAAATCCTTCCAGGATTAGTGATCTGTTTGGAGAGCTGTGCGGAGAATGGCATACAGAACAATCCCCGTCTGCAACGGCAGTATGAACGTGAGATTTTGAGTTCTTGTCATCGTGGCAGGTGTAACACAGGGATGGATAAGATGAACTGGTTTTGAAACCTTGTTTTTCGCCAGGGTGCTCTTCTCCTGTTGATTCATGACAATAATCACACCCGGACTCCAATAAGGGATGCACAACTTTGTTGTCGATAATTGCAGAGTGACATTTTATACATTCATTTTGGGTGTTTAAACCGGGATTTCTGAAGGCAAAACCTGTCATCAGAAACAAAACCGCAAAGAATGGTATAAAATATTTCATAAGTTGTATTTTAAAACTTCCTGCTTAGCTGAACATAGGTTCTGTAGTATATGAAATTACTGTTTGTATAGCTCCTGTTATAAAAGTTTATCCCTGTTCTAAAGTAGAATTTTCTCATGCTTGTAATGAATTCGGCCTGCCCTGTTAAAAGATGAAGATCGATACTTTTACCTGTTTGACTGAGGTATCCCGCCTGGAGGTTGATCTTTGACCTTGAAGTGAGACTGTAGGCAAATCTTCCTGAAACATTGATATACTGGTGGTCCACTTCAGTGTCGATAAGCTTGTAATCTCTTAATGAACCATTTGCCGAAACAAGAACCTTCGAACTTAATTTCAGGTTGAATGTCAGATAGTAATTAATTCTCTGGTAGGGAATAATATTTGAATTGTAGTAATCGTATTCAACTCCCCCGCTAAAAAACTTCAAATATATCTTACCCCCGTAAACATTTTGTGTATACCTGTTCAGTGTAAGATATTCAGCTGCTTCCACATTTACAAAATCCTGTTTTCCCCCCTTATAATAGAACTCCAAAAGCCTGTTAAAAAAGGAGAGGCCTGCACTATAGGAATGATTGTTGGCGTCATAATGATAGGAACCCGGTTGTATGGCAGTATAACTGATGAGCACGTCCTCGTCCTGTTCGATCTGTCCACCAGGGATCCTCTGAATAGATACATAATTATTGATCACCTCAAGCAAATAATCTAAACCCTCTTCATAAATCCTGGTTCCTGTGACATCATTTACAATGATACTTGTCAATTCTGCATAGGGTTTATCCAGGAATACATCATTAAGGTTACTCAGGGTATGAGGTTCATTCACGATGTTGATCAAACTCTGTTCACTTTCAACCTTATTGGAATGGCGGTAATACCTGTATCCCAGATTCAGTCTCGCGAATGCAATTTTCTTTGTATACTTGAATTCTGCACCCGTCTTCAGGTTGTTCTCGTCATAGACCGAATGCGAAGTTGAGGAATAGTCGATGAAAGCTTC
>CAYSAH010000041.1:0-15151 GCA_964428945.1 uncultured Bacteroidaceae bacterium
AGTCCCGTATCAGAACATCTAATCCTTTATCAATAAGATACTTCATCGTATTTCCTGCCTCACCAACACCCGGAAAAATAACATTATCCGCTGTCCTGATCCTATCTTTATCATCCGTTATTTCTGCCTTTACACCCATACGCTGCAAGGCGAAATCAACCGACCTTATATTTCCTGCATTGTACTTTATGATGACTATATTCATGATCTGCAATTTCTGATGGATATATGGTTTTAATCCGTCTGCAAAGTACCTACAGGGTTCCTTTGGTGCTGGGCAATTTATCATTGTCGGGATCCAGGTTAACTGCACCACGAAGTGCTTTGCTGAATGCCTTGAATATTGATTCTATTTTATGGTGTTCGTTTTCTCCTTCAGCCCTTATATTAAGATTACATTTTGCAGCATCGGAAAATGATTTAAAAAAATGGAAAAACATTTCTGTGGGCACGTCTCCGACTCTTTCCCGACTGAATTCTGCATTCCAAACCAGCCAGGGCCTTCCCCCGAAATCAATCGCCACTTGTGCCAGGGAATCATCCATTGGCAGGGTGAAACCATACCTGAAGATGCCCTTTTTAGTTCCAAGTGCCTCCAGGAAAGCCTGTCCGAGTGCGAGTGCCGTGTCTTCAATAGTATGATGTTCATCAACCCGAAGGTCTCCTTCCACTTTAACTTTCAGGTTGAAATTACCATGTCTTGCGATCTGGTCCAGCATGTGATCGAAGAAACCGAGTCCGGTGGATATTTCGGACGAGCCATCCCCATCCAGCGACAAGTTTATTTCTATTGAAGTTTCATTGGTCCTCCTGCTAACGAAACTGCTTCTCAGTGATGACCTCAGGTATTTGTAAATTTCATCCCAACTTTCCGTTACAAGCACACAATAAACATCCAACCCTGCCTGCTTCATCTCCGACTGCCGTGCCAATCCCCCCAGCAGTATTCCCTTTGCTCCGATCTTTTTGGCTAATTCAATATCTGTCAGCCTGTCCCCTATCACATAGCTGCCTTCAAGGTCATAATCTCCATTTAGATATCGTCCTAACATTCCAGTCTTTGGTTTCCTGTTTGGCGAATTGTCCCCTGGTTTTGAAGGATCGATCAGTATATCATCAAAAATCACACCCTCGTTTTCAAAAGCCTTTAGAAATTTATTATGCGGCGCAATAAAAGCTTCTTTCGGAAAAGAAGAAGATCCCATACCATCCTGGTTGGACACGATTACAAATTTAAAGTCAGTTCCCCGCCTTAGATTATATAAATTCCTGAACACTCCGGGAATAAACTCCAGTTTCTCCAACGAGTCTACCTGGAAATTTACAGGGGGCTCAGCGATCAGGGTTCCGTCCCGGTCAATGAAAAGTACTTTTGGTTTCATTATGTCTTATTATAAGCAAAAATAATTATATTTTGCAGGAATCAACAAAATCTCTCTGGTATTGCATGAGGGCTTCGGTGAGTGCCAGATTTTCCTTCGGAGAACCGACGGTGATCCTGAGAGTGCCCTCGCACAATTCAACATTTGAGCGATCCCTGACAATTATCTTTTTCTCAACCAGGTAATTATATACTTTCTTAGGTTTAGCTACCTTAAGCAGCAGGAAATTTGCATCCGAAGGATAAACTTTCTCAACGAATCTGTACTTCTTAAGTTTTCTTTCCAGTATCTCTCTTTCAACAAGTATTTCTTCAGTCCACTGCCTTACCATGTTCTCATTGTTAAGGGCCTCCATAGCGAAATTCATTGTAAGCATATTGATGTTGTAAGGATATTTTACCTTGCTCATATAACTAACCACCATGGGATCAGCAATGGCAATCCCAAGCCTGATACCGGCCAATCCCCATGCTTTTGAGAAAGTCTGCAGAATTACAAGGTTAGAATGGTTCATAACTTCATCTTTAAGACTTTTCCTTTTGCTGAAATCTATATAAGCCTCATCAACGACAATGATCAGATTCAATTTCCCTGCCAGTTCAAGGATCTCAGCCGGTTCAAAGGAATTGGATGTCGGGTTATTCGGAGAACAGATGAAAAGCAACTTGGTATTGGAATCACAGCTTTTAATAATGGCAGGAATATCAAGAGAATAATCTTCGAGTAAGGGGACTTTATTTACCCATATATTATTGATCTCTGCGCAAACCTGGTACATTCCGTAGGTTGGATGGATGGTAACCACATTATCGACACCGGGCTCACAAAACACCCTGAAAAGAATGTCTATCGCTTCGTCTGAACCATTTCCAATGAAGATTTTATCGGATGTGATCCCTTTTATTTTAGCAATCTTATTCTTTAATTCAAGCTGGTGTGGATCCGGATAACGGTTGTATGGCGAATTAAAAGGATTTTCATTTGCATCCAGGAATACAGCCTCTTTACCTGTGTACTCATCACGGGCTGACGAGTAAGGAACAAGGGCATTAATATTCCTTCTGACCAGTTTGTTTATTAAAGGTTTCATTTCTGTTATTCTCTATTCAGGCGAATCCGGATGGCATTACTGTGTGCCCGAAGTTCTTCTGTTTCGGCCATTGTGATAACCGATTTGCCTATATTAAACAAGCCATATTTACTGATCTCCTGGAAACTGATCTTTTTAACGAAAGCATCCATGTTCAGACCGCTATAGCAATGTGCCCAGCCATTTGTTGGAAGCGTATGATTGGTACCTGAAGCATAGTCACCAGCACTTTCAGGTGAGTAATTTCCGAGAAAAATACTTCCGGCATTGCAGATCCGCTCAGATATTTCTTTATAATTCTCACAGCAAATAATAAGATGTTCCGGGGCATAGGCATTAGCCATATCAATCATACCCTCTTCGGTTTCAAGCAATATCATCTTGCTATTCATCAATGATTTTAAAGCAATGTCCTTCCTTGGAAGCACGTTCACCTGTTTTTCCAATTCAACCTGCACATTTTTTATCAGGTCTTCTGAATTGGAGATGAGGATTACCTGGCTGTCGGGCCCGTGTTCTGCCTGCGATAGAAGATCGGATGCCACAAATTCCGGAATGGCAGTATGATCAGCCAATACAGCAAGTTCCGATGGTCCGGCCGGCATGTCGATTGCCACACTATCCCTGCTGGCCAGTTGTTTTGCAGCCATTACAAACTGGTTTCCCGGCCCAAATATCTTGTTCACTTTTGGTATGCTTTCAGTTCCATATGCCATAGCCGCAATTGCCTGTACACCGCCAACACAGAATACTTTATCAATTTCCAGCAGTCCGGCAATGTAACGGATGGCAGCACTTACCTTGCCATCTGGTCCGGGAGGGGTACAAAGTACAATTTCTTTGCATCCAGCAAGTTTTGCAGGGATTCCAAGCATCAGAACCGTCGACAGCAATGGTGCGCTCCCGCCCGGAACGTAAAGTCCAACTTTCTGTATGGGGACTGTCTTTTGCCAGCAACGGACCCCTGGAGTGGTCTCTTCAAAACAATCGGGGGCCAATTGTTTTGAATGGAACTTAATTATATTTTGTCTTGCTTCATTTATTGCTGATTTGAGATCCTCACTGACCTCATTTACAGCAGCGTAAATTTCATCTTTGCCAAGAGAAATTTCAAGAAGGTCGATTTTATCAAAGAGCCTTGTATATTTAATTATTGCAGCGTCGCCTTCCTTCCTAACATCGTCCATAATTTTTTGAACTGAATCATAAAGATCGGCAACATCGAAAAGCGGTCTTTTAAGAATATCTTTCCATTCAGAAAGTGCTGGTTTATTGTAAGTTTTCATGGACAATAGTATTTATCAGACTATCATTTTTTCAATAGGAATAACGAGAATTCCCTGGGCCCCAAGTTTTCGGAGTTCATCAATGATCTCCCAGAATTGCCCCTCGCTAAGTACCGAGTGCACCGAACTCCATCCTGGTTCCGCAAGTGGCATTATCGTTGGGCTCTTCATCCCGGGGATAAGTTCAATAATGTTTTCAAGGTTTTTGTTCGGCGCATTCAGGAGTATATACTTATTGTTCGTTGCAGCAAGCACGCTACGAATCCTGAATAGCAGGTTCGTCAGAATCTCCTTTTTGGCAAGGGGCATGTCTGTCCTTCCTATGATCACTGCTTCCGATTTCATAACAACTTCAACCTCCTTGAGTCCATTGCTGATCAATGTGCTTCCTGAACTCACAATATCAAAAATGCCATCGGCAAGGCCTATTCCCGGGGCGATCTCCACTGATCCTGAAATCTCGTGTATTTCGGCCCTTACTCCCTGTTCATTAAGATAATTATTGAGGATATGTGGATAGGAAGTTGCGATCTTCCTGCCTTCGAAATACTGTGGTCCAAAATATTCTTCCTGTTTAGGGATCGCAAGAGACAGCCTGCACCTTGAAAATCCAAGACGCTCAACAATCTCTATATCATGACCTTTTTCAGCAAAAACATTTTCCCCTACAATACCAATATCAGCAACAGAGTCTTTCACATACTGAGGGATGTCATCGTCCCTCAGGTATAAAACCTCGATCGGGAATGAACCCGAAACAGATATCAGCTTTCTTTCGCCATTTGTCATAGAAATACCGGCTTCCTTCAGTATTGAGACCGATTTTTCGCTTAAGCGGCCGGATTTTTGAATTGCAATTCTAAGTTTTTCCATTTTTTAAAACTAAAAAAGGCTTGCAGAATCTGCAAACCTTGAATTTTTTACGTTTATGTTTACAATATTCTACCCGATCAATTACTTGTGTAATGATGATGTACTGAAAAATGCCTTGTATGTACCGGGTAACAACTCATCGTTTGAATATTATCTGCAATATTAAGTATTAATTTTAAATTTTCAAGAGGTTCCTTGTATTAAATTATCATTAATTACCAGTTTTGGCTTTAGAAATTGAAATCATTTATTCTATATCCTTAATCAATATATTAGAAGGACTCTCCCACATGGCACTGACAAGGTACTCGTGTATTTTGGTAACCTTATCGAGAACAACAGATTCATTAACGATCATATTTTCTCCCCCCAGCCTTTCCAGTCTCGAATATAATTCACTTACAGTGAGTTTATTAATATCAATAGCAGGTTGATATTTCCTTTCCTTGGAGCCATCCGAAGCAAGTTCAGCAAGTACATTGCATCCTACCATTTCAAAGATCAGGTCATTTAACAATCTTAGTGGTATCCCCAGGTCATGGCTGATCTCCTGGTTGCTTTTAGCATTTCCCCCATCCTCAAAATTTTGTATAATATGCTGTGCGATAAGCAGCGAAAGGATCCGTTTGTTGTTATGATTAAGATCCAGCGCCTCATCCTCAAACTCATAATTTTCAATATTCTGGTAAGCAAAACTTATTTCAGCGCCCATAAGAACGATTAGCCATGTGATCTGCAACCATAGCAGGAAGAGTGGAATGGCGGCAAAACTACCATACAGGGCATTGAATTTTGTAACTCCGATCTGGAACTCAAAATAGCCCCATTGAACAAGCATTGAAAGCATCCCTGCTATAATTCCCGCAATGAGGGCATATTTAAATTTTACCTTCGTATTGGGCATTACAATATAAATTAACGAAAAGAGAAGGCAGATAGAGGCAAAGGGAATCAGCTTAATTACCGGTTGAATAAACTCAAAATTATTTGCAGCCTGGTTTATCTTTACAGTAAAGCTTCCTGACAGGGCAATTGCAAAGGGGGCAATGATCATCATGGCAAGGTAATCTGAGAATTTCCGTATGGGACTCCTGGATTTCTTAACCTGCCATATATCATTAAATGATAGCTCAATATTGTTGAGTACCTGGATAACCGACCAGAGCAGTATGACCGAACCTATCCCGGCCAGAAGTCCTCCCTTTGTATCATCAAGCAGGTTGCTCACCATGGACTTTATCCAAGTGATAATCTGATCCTGCCCCTGGAAAGTTTTCTCGATGAAATCGTTCATTCTGTCTTCGAAACCAAATCCGTTCGCTATTCCAAATGCCATAGCAAATACAGGTATGATTGACAACATTGTGAAATAGGTCAGGGAAGATGCCCGTAATGCAGCACGATCTTCGAAAAAGCCTTTAAAAGCAAAAGTAAGTATCCTTAATTGTCGGATGATAAACCAGATTACCTTTCCCTTCCAGGTATCGGGCTTTGGTCCCGACTTCCATATCTCATTTTTAAAAAAGTGCTTTATTTTCCTGATCATGGCAGTGATATGAAATTGCTGAACAAATATATGTAATAAAGTTGAGAGATTGGAACGATGTTTTTAGGCTTGCTATGGTAGATTTATTGTTTAGGAACTGAGGATTTATGATCGGGCGTCGAGGAATAGTATTTTAAAGGAAAGGATGTTCAAAGGTTAACCAAACATACCAAATTGATGATTCATCCGGTAAATGTATAGTTTCCATTCATTTGCTGTTAACCCATGCCTGACTGACAGTAAACATGTGACACCACGAGGATGAGAAAACTGAATTGCAGGGAGAAATTGCAATGAAATAAGTTTTTTATAAATTGCACAAAACGACTAATTAACCTGTAATGAAAAGTAATGTTATCTCACTTATAATCCTAATTATACTTATTATCTCATCATGTTCAAATGAAACAAGCGTTATTTATGATGAAGCTGATGTCCCGAAATACAAGCTGCCTGAAATCCTGGTGAGCAACAGTGGTGATAGTATCCTGACAGCTGTAGAATGGATGGGCATAAGGAGAGAAGAATTGCTCAAACTGTTCACAGAAGAAGAGTACGGTAAATATCCAACTATAGAATATAAGATTGATTTTATTGAAAATATACTTGCTGAAAATTACATTAATGGTAAGGCTGTTGTGAAGGAAATCGAAGCACTGGTCACAACTTCAAATGGAACCGGAAAATTCACTATCCTGTATATTTATCCTAAAGCGAAGAAGAATGTTCCGGTATTTGCCGGGCTAAATTTTAAGGGTAATCATACCATTGATACTTTACAGGCAATAAGTGTCACTCCAATCTGGGTTGAGAATGATCCTGACTTAAATATAAGAGACAACCATGCATCCCCTGAAAACCGCGGCGTCAGAGCTTCACGCTGGCCTTTACAAACAATTATCGATCATGGTTACGCTGTTGCAACAGTGTATTATGGTGATTTTGATCCCGATTACGACGATGGTTTTAAAAATGGTTTTCACCCTGTCTTCGCAGATGAAGGGATAAAAGATAAAAAGTATGCTCCGGGTTCCATTTCGATATGGGCCAAAGGCATGTCACTCATTGTTGATTACCTGCAGCAGGATTCAATTGCTGATCCGGAAAGGATTATTGCAATAGGTCATTCCAGGCTGGGAAAAGCGGCTTTATGGAGTGCTGCAAATGATGAAAGGTTTTCTGCTGTTATATCCAATAATTCCGGTTGTGGAGGAGCAGCACTTTCAATGAGGTGCTATGGAGAACGTGTCGGGCGGATCAATACAGTTTTTCCACATTGGTTCTGTGATGAATTCAACAGATACAATGGCAGGGAAAACAAACTTCCGATGGACCAGCATATGTTACTGGCGCTTATGGCTCCCCGTCCCCTATATGTCGCTAGTGCCACGGAAGATCAGTGGGCAGATCCGCTGGGGGAATTCCTGTCCTTACAGAAAGCCTCTCAGGTATATGATCTCTTTGGATATAATCAGGATTTTCCAACAGTTTTTCCTGAACCTGATCATCCCTACCAGGGCATAACCGCCTACCATATCCGATCAGGAATACATGATCTTACAGAATATGACTGGATCATGTATCTGAACTGGTGCGATAGTTGGCTTGTAAAGTGATCAGGCTATCCAGGTATAATCACAATTTGTGCACCTCGATGGTTCCCTGTCAGCAAGCAATGCCAGTAATCCAAGTGGAAAAAAGCATATAGCTACTATTATTTGCCAGGCTTTAAAACCGCCTCGCCTGGTAAGTGTTCCGCATTTAGGACATGAAATCAGACTCATACTGCAAAAGAATTAATTAGTTGATAATAAGTTCACAATCCAGTTTAATCCAAAAAATAAAAGGATCATCCTGCCTGCATATTTTGAAATCCGTTCGGGTTTAGTTGATTTATCATTATCATTTAAAAACAGGTATACCCTGAGTGGCACCTGAAACAATATGTAAAACCCAAGTATAACTGCAGCCCTGTTATAGATCCATGCAGCTGAAATATCACCATGAAAAAAGGCACCCAGAGACCTGGAACTGCCACAGAAAGGACAATCTACTCCAAAAATGTATTCTACCAGACAGACATTGGTTAAGAAACTATTGTTTGAGAAAGCTCCATAAAAGGAGTAAAGGAAGATGATCAAAAGAAGATTACTGAGCAAAATATTCAGGTGGCGCGGGAACACTTTTCCCGGAGCGATATATTTCAACATCCAGCCTGGGAAGAAAGCAAATTCCATGGTATTTACAGAATTTTCATTGATTCAATTCAAGAACAAGAATATAATCAATCATTTTCTCATGCAGAGGAACCTGGAAAGAAATAGTATCATCAAGTTTTTTGAATTTTAATTTCCTGCCATCCTCAAATACAGTCAGTCCTTTTGCTTTTCTTCCCTGCAAGGGTATTGTCATCTCCCTTACAGAATTATCAAGCAGGTGAATAAAGATCAGGTTTCCCTTAACAGTTGTAGTACCCCAATCACCTTCCAGGGGTCCTCCCCTGGTCCCATAAATCGATTCTCCGAAGATTTTCATCCAGTTCCCCATCTCCTTCAAGGTGTTAATATTTGCCGGCTGAATCTTGCCGTTTGGCATGGGGCCTGTATTCAGAAGCAGGTTGGCATTTTTTCCTGCAGCCTTTATAAGCAGGTGCAGCAATTCTTCTGTTGACTTAAACTGGGTATCTTTAATATTGAATCCCCAGGAACCGTTCATTGTTTCACACATTTCGAGAGGAAGAGTGCTGATTCCCGTCTGATTAAATCCGATCGTATTTTGCCCGGGAAGGTCTTTTTCAAACATCTGGAAATCCTCACCGGGAAATGGCATTTTATGGTGATTGCTCCCTATCAAAGCAGCAGGCTGATTTTCGTGAATGATCGAATACGTCTTGTCAAGCTGCCAAGGTGCATCCCATTTATCCCACATGCCGTCGAACCAGATTCCTCCAACCTCACCATAGCTGGTAAGCAATTCAACCAGCTGTGTATTCATGTAATTGATATAGTTGTTCCAGTCCCCACTTTCCGGACGCCCGGTCGCATTTCCGGTTCTTCCGCGAGGGAAATAGTCAGGATGATGCCAGTCCAATTGTGAATAATAGAAGAAGAGCTTTATACCCTGCTTATCGCATTCCTGCTTAAGCATTCCGATAACATCCTTTCCGTACGGAGTGGCATCAACTATATTATAATCTGAAATGTCTGAATCGTACATTGCAAAGCCATCATGGTGTTTGGATGTAATGGTTATATATTTCATCCCGGCATCCTTCACCATTGCGACCCATTCTGCAGGATCAAATTGTGTCGGATTAAAGAAACCCGGAAGAAGTTCATACTGCTTCACAGGAATTTCTTTCTGGTTCATGATCCATTCTGCAATTCCCATATCACCACCACCGGCCAACTGTGAATAAACACCCCAATGGATAAAAAGGCCAAATTTGGCATCCTGGAACCACTCCCTGTTTTGAAGGTTTTCCGGCGAGGGTTGATAATCGTCCTGGCCCTTAAGGGACATGCCTGACATAAGTACAACGGCCAGCAGTATAGAAGAGATTCTCTGTTTCATAAATTGTCGATTGGTTGATAACGAAAGATAGAACTTTTGTGCTAAGTTTAAAAATTGATTTTATGAATTATTAACAATCCCTTCCCATTCATTTAATTATCTTCGCGTTAAATTCCCCGTAAATGGAAATCAGAATACTGCACCTGCTTGATGGAGCACGTGAAGCAACAGGGCTAACGGTTATTATTGATGTATTCAGGGCTTTTTCCCTTGAGTGCTACGCTATGCAAAGAGGAGCTTTGAAAATCATGCCTGTTGGTGATATTGAAAAGGCATACCAGCTTAAAAAGGAGCATCCTGAGTATATTCTGATCGGGGAAAGGGATGAACAGAAACCAGAAGGATTTGATTTCGGGAATTCCCCGCTGCAAATCCTGAATGAAGATTTTTCAGGAAAAACGATTGTACATACGACCAGTTCTGGTACACAGGGCCTTGTAAACGCTGTAAATGCAGATGAGGTGATAACCGGGAGTTTTGTGAATGCCGGTGCGATCATTGATTATATAAGGAAAAAGAGACCTGAAACTGTTTCCCTTGTTGGAATGGGTTATGCAACTCTTTACCAGGTTGAAGAGGATGTTGCATGTGCCGAATATATTGCCAGTGCCCTTAAAGGAAATGTTTTCAACTTTGAAGAGGCAGTGCACAATATCAGGGAAACCAGCGGTGCAAGGTTCTTCCTGGAAGATAAACAGCACTTTGCTCCCAGGGAAGATTTCGACCTTTGCCTCAGGCTCAACAGTTTTAACTTTGTACTGAAAAGGTATACAGAAAAAGATACACTCATATTAAAAAAAATTGATATCTGATCATGGCTGGATTAAAAGAAAGATTTGAAAAATGGAAATCACGGAAGTGGCACCAGAAAGCAGGAGACATATTCTTCTGGCTACTGCTCATCATGCTGATCATACCGGGTCCAAGAAAGTTTGTTTCCACCAGTCTAAATAAGATTATGCTTCATGTTCGCAGGCCTTCAATTGTAAATAAAGAAAACAGCTACCAGCTTAGAGACAGCGACTACATTTGGGACATCAGATCAGCCGATGGAGCGCCTGTATCCCCTGAATCGCTAAAGGGCGAAGTGATATTCCTGAATTTCTGGGGAACCTATTGCCCTCCCTGTTTGGCTGAAATGCCTGAGATCCAGAGGATCTACAATGATTATGGAGATAAAGTCAGGTTCATCCTGGTATCTGCCGAGCAACAATCCAAGGTTGATTCCTTTCTGGAAGACAAAGGCTATGATCTGCCATCTTACTTCGGGGGCAGAAATTTGCCAGATGCGCTTAGTGTAAGATCAATACCTACCACCTTCATCATATCAAGGGATGGATGGATCGTTTCAAAAAAGGTAGGTGCTGCAGACTGGGACAGCCGTGCTACCAGGAGAGTATTTGATGAACTGCTGCTCAACTAGTTTTGCGGTAATTCAGCACGGAAAGGGAAAGAATAATCACTCCATAAGTCAGTAGACTGTAAAATTCCCTGGCGACATCTCTGAATTCTGACCCTTTAAGTAAAATCATCCTGATTGCTTTCATAAAATAAGCCATCGGGTTTATAAGATTTATCTTTTGAGCCCACAGAGGCATGCTCTCAGCAGGTGTAAATACCCCACTCATAAGGATGAATGTCACCATGAAGAAGAACGCGATGAACATCATCTGTTGCTGAGTATTTGATACAGTTGACAGAAATAACCCCAGGCCCAGAGCTACCAGCAGATAGACGAAAGCCATTGCGAAAAGCACAAACAAACTGCCCCTGATCGGCAGATCAAAAAGAATTCTACCAATCACAAGTCCGAAAGAAAGTTCGAACAACCCAATTAAAAGGAAAGGCAGGAGTTTTGCCAGGAGAAACTGGTATTTTTTCAATGGGGTTACATTCATTTGTTCTGCAGTTCCCAGTTCCTTTTCACGTACCAGGTTAATAGCTGTTAAAAACATCCCGATAAGCGTAACAATGATAACAAGGATACCTGAAAACATATAAATCTTGTAATCCAAAAGCTGGTTATACCAATAAGCAACAGATATATCGAACCTGGTAAGTTTACTCGCATTTGTCATCCCAAACCACTCAGTCCTGATCTGGTTGTTGTAGGCAGAAATGATCTGGGAAGAATAAGCATTGATCAAACCGGCTTGAGTTGGGTTAATCGCATTAATTATCAATTGAACATCTGTATTTTGCTCGTTTATTAAACGCTCTTCAAAATCTGCGTTGAAAAGAAGAATAATATCAGCCTCATCACGGATGATCATTTTCTCAGCATTCCCGTAACTTAATTGGGATCCTTTTACCGTAAAAAATGGCGATCCTTCAAAATGCGAAACGAGCCTCCGTGAAGTTTCGGAATGGTCATGGTCCACCACAACCATATCAATATTCTTCATATCCAGGCTCGCAGCATATACGAGAAGGATCATCTGAACAACCGGAATGACGAAAATAACCGGTAACATGATCTTGTTCCTGATGATCTGCAGGAACTCCTTTTTTAATAATGCAAATAGAACCCGCATCTTATTCCAATCTCGTTTTAAAACGTCGTACAGCCATTATAATAAAGAAAATCGTCATAAATACCAGGATCAGGGTTTCCTTCCAGACAAAGGCTATTCCGGTACCCTTCAGCATAATATTTTTTATGATCACAATAAACCACCTGGCCGGCATAATGGTGGAGAATCCCTGTAGAAGCTTCGGCATATTTTCAATCGGAAAAATAAATCCGGATAGCAATATGGTGGGGAGCATCAGACCCATAAGGGAGATGATCATAGCGATTTGCTGAGTTTTTGCTGCGGAAGAAATGAAAACACCCAACGACAATGCAAGAGTTATATACAGGATACATTCCAGCAGCAACAGTGAAATACTACCGACAATCGGAACTTTAAATATCAATACACCAAGAATAATAATTGTGATTGCATTGACAAAGGACAGTGCAACGTATGGTGTTACCTTGCCAAGTATGATCTCAGCAGGCTTCAAGGGTGATGCAAGCAGTGGTTCCATGGTTCCTAATTCCTTCTCCCTCGTGATCGTTACAGAGGTCATCAATGCGGAGATCAGCATAAGGATAAGGGCCATCAGTCCGGGTACAAACATAAATACTCCCTTCAATTCCTCATTGTACATCATCCTGGGTTTTGCATCGACCTGCCAGGGAAGCTTTATATCTCCCATATATGATTTAAAATAATCGTTAATAATACCCTGGGCATAATTAACAGCAAGCAAGGCCGAATTTGCATCCGATGCATCAACCACCAGCCTAAGTGAAACCAATCCTTCCGTGTAAATGCGTTCTTCAAAATCATGACTAAATACCAGGACAAGCTTGGCATCCTGACTTTTAAATATTTCGTCGATCTGCTTTTCAGAATCAAGATCAGCCGCGAGGATAAAATAACCTGAAGAAGTAATTTTCTCTGTTAACTCTTTTGAAGTGGGGTCCTCTGAAAGATCAAGCACTGCAAGCCTGATATCCTTCATGTCATTGCTGACAACATATCCAAAGAGTATGATCATTACTACAGGGAGTCCAAACAGAATTACCAGGGTCCTCGGATCCCTGAAAATATGCCTGAATTCCTTAACAACGAATCCATTGAACCTGCTTAATTTGCCTCTCTTTCCCTTCATATTCATCCTTAAGATGTATGCTGTTCGCCATTCCTGGCTTTTCTTGCCAGCTGGAGAAATACCTCGTTCATATTCTTTGCATTGTATTCCTTCCTGAGGTTCCTTGGAGAATCCAATGCTTCGATCCGGCCATCTACCATAATGGATACCCTGTTGCAATATTCCGCTTCATCCATGTAATGCGTGGTGACGAAAACAGTGATCCCCTCTTTTGTTGCTTCATGGATCAGCTCCCAGAACTGGCGTCTTGTAACCGGATCCACTCCCCCGGTTGGTTCATCAAGGAATACGACCTTCGGCTGGTGAAAAATTGCCACAGAAAAGGCCAGCTTTTGTTTCCATCCCAGCGGTATTTCACTGATCCTCCGGTCCCTGATCGATTCCATTCCCAGTTTATCGAGCAGCTGTTCTTCCCGGTCGATTATTGCTTTCTTTCTTAATCCGTAAATGCCTGCATAGAGCCGGATATTCTCCTTAACTGTAAGATCATCGTAGAGGGAGAATTTCTGTGACATATACCCGATATTGCGCTTGATCTTCTCCCTGTCCTTATATACATCAAATCCTGCTACGTTCAATTCCCCGGAAGTAGGATAGGACAAACCACACAGGATACGGATTGCTGTGGTCTTACCTGCACCGTTCGCTCCAAGGAAGCCAAATATCTCACCTTCATCCACATGAAAAGTGAGATTGTCATTCGCAACAAATGATCCGAATTTCTTGACCAGCTTATTTACACGTATTATTTCCATCCTGCATTCTATTTTTCCTGGCCTGTCATCAGGTGCATGAAATAATCCTCGACACCAGGATCCAATGGCATCCAATTTAATCCGGGAACTTTCCATTCCCTAATTTCTTCTTCCAATCGATTCTTAGACTTTCCCTCCTTCAGGAAGACATGGATTTCATCTCCAAAGAGCCAGGCTGAGACCGAAGAATCAAGTTTTCGGATCCTTTCCAGGTAATCGTATACATTTCCATCCGAAGAGAAACTGTAGATCACGGTACCGTCATTCAGCCTGAGCTTTGAAGGATCGCTTACAGTAAGTAATTTTCCTTTTTGCATCAGTCCAACCCTGTCGCATTGCCCGGCTTCATCCATATAGGGGGTGGAGACCAGAATAGTGATCCCTTCCTTTTGAATCTTTTTAAGCAGGTCCCAGAATTCTTTCCTTGAAACCGCGTCAACGCCTGTTGTTGGCTCATCCAGTATAAGGACCTTTGGCCGGTGTATCATTGCACAGGACAGAGCCAGTTTCTGCTTCATTCCTCCTGAAAGCCTTCCGGCCAGACGGTTCTCAAAGGGTTTGATCTGGGAATAAATATCCTCGATAAGGTCATAGTTCTCGTGAATATCAGTTCCAAAAACTGTTGCATAAAACTGGAGATTCTCTTTTACAGAAAGGTCCTGGTAAAGAGAAAACCTTCCCGCCATATATCCTATAATCCGCCTGATCGCCTTGTAATCCTTCCTTACATCGAGCCCAGCAACAGTTGCATTCCCCTCATCTGCCAGAAGCAGTGTTACCAGGATCCGGAACAGGGTGGATTTCCCTGCCCCGTCCGGACCTATAAGACCGAATATTTCACCTTCATGAGCTGAAATGCTGATCCAGTCAAGCGCATTCAGATCTCCAAAGGACTTTGAAATGATTTCAATGCTGAATGAAATGCTTATAACTTGATCTCCCCGGGCATTCCTATTTTTAAAATACCATCATTTTTAACTCGT
>CAYSAH010000042.1:0-6243 GCA_964428945.1 uncultured Bacteroidaceae bacterium
TCATATAAAATCTCTCGAGAACAATGCTTACCTGGATGTGAAAAAACACTTTGTCGGAAGAAAACCAAAAACTTCGTACAGGATTACAGATGAAGGGCGAAAGGCATTTAATGATCACCTTTCAGCACTGGAATCATTTATAAAATAATATTTTTTTAACCTTTCACTTTGCAATTCAAAGTGCTTTTAATACTATCAATTATGAGTACAATTGTCGAAAAATTCTTCCGTTCACCAAGTTTCAAATTTATGGTGATCGGAACATTGTCCCTACTTCTTCTAATCCCTACCTTCATGATCAGGGAATTGATCAGCGAAAGAGAGTTGAGGAACCAGGAAGCAAGCCGGGAGATCAGTGAAAGCTGGAGCCTTGCTCAAACCATTACAGGTCCATTTATTAGTATTCCAACAGAAGAACAGAAGACCGAAGGGCGCAATCCTGTTATAATTCGTAATACCTGGCACACCTTGCCGGAAGCCCTTGAGATCAAGGGAAATGTTGTACCCCTTGAGAAAAAAAGAGGAATTTTTACGACCGTGGTCTATAATTCCACCATTACACTTTCAGGATTTTTCAGCCTGGAAGATGAGGAATTGCTTAACATTTTCAAAACGGAAATCAATACTGAAAAAGCAACCCTTGGAATTGGTATCAGCGACCTGCGAGGGATTGGAAACAATTCCACCATCCGGGTGAATGGTGATACATATGAATTGGAGCCCGGTTTGTACAACCGTGATATGGCTGAAAAAGGGGTTCAGATTCCTCTTAGCACTGCTTTCCTGAAGGACAAAAAGAAGCTCGAGTTCCAGGTCACCCTTGAATTAAAAGGAAGTACCGGGCTTGACCTGATGCCTGTGGGAAAAAGAACGGATGCAATGCTCACTTCGTCCTGGCCCGATCCCAGTTTTAATGGGAAGTTCCTCCCTGATGAAAAAAATATTTCCGGAGAAGGTTTTTCAGCTTCCTGGGGTGTAAACTACCTGAACAGGGACTATCCGCAAAGCTGGTATAACCAGGATTTTTCTGTAATCGGTTCTGAATTTGGAGTTGATTTCCTGGTTCCGGTGGATCATTATCAAAAATCTGAGCGCTCTGTTAAGTATGCTTTCATGTTTATTGCACTGTCCTTCCTTGTTTTCTTCCTCACAGAAATAATAATTAAAAAGCGAATCCACCCTATCCAGTATTTACTGGTTGGTTTTGCACTGATCATCTTCTATACCCTGCTAATCTCACTTGCAGAGCAGGTTGGCTTCAACTTTGCTTACCTGATCTCAACTTCAGCTGTGACCCTTCTTATTGGAATTTATATGAAAAGCAGTACCAGTTCTTCAAGGGTCGGATTTATATCAGGTTCTTTGCTTCTTGCCTTGTATGGATTCCTGTTTACAACCCTTCAATTGCAGGAGTTATCATTATTGATGGGCAGTATCGGACTGTTTTTGATCCTTGCTGTAATAATGATGATATCAAGGAAAATAAATTGGTATAAGGAGGAGGATGGGCAGTAGGAAGATGGAAGAAGTAAGAAGGAAAAAGGAAAAAGGAAAAAGTTAGTGAGACCCGGCTTTTATGAGGCGCAGCCGAAATAAAAGCCGATGGTCGAACTAATCCCGCTGAGTGCAGCGAAAGCGGGATAGGGTCCCATCAAAGAGACATTTTAAGAACAAGGCGCAGCCGATATAAAAGCCTATGGTCGAACTAATCCGGCTGAGAGCAGCGAAAGCGGGATAAAAAGTAAAAAGTAAAAAGTAAAAAGAAAGAAGAGGGGGCTGAAGCCAAAAGACAAAGGACAGAAGAAAAAGGGCATGCCGGGACCGTGAAAAATAAACGGACGATCTTCCCAGGATTTAACCTGGCATGCCTTCTTTTTTAATTACTGCTTCTGAAATTTCGCTGGGGCCGGGAAGGTCTGTTTCCTGATCTGTTCCCTTTATAATAGGAATGACCGTTGTTTCTCTGATCTTGTTTTACCGGGGCTTTTGACTGGTTTCCGGCAGATTCGTCGATTCCATAATCCAGGAATGGATGGTCTTCAATAACAGGGATCGACTGTCCGATAAGTTTCTGGATATCTTTCAGGTAAGCACGTTCCTCCTGGTCACAAAACGATAGAGCAATTCCACTCGCAGATGCCCTCCCTGTTCTCCCGATACGGTGTACATAGGTCTCAGGAATATTCGGAAGATCATAGTTTACGACCAGAGACAGATCTTCGATATCGATACCCCTGGCAGCAATATCGGTTGCTATGAGAACCTTTGATTTCCCGGATTTAAAATTACCCAGTGCCCTTTGCCTTGCATTCTGGGACTTGTTCCCGTGAATGGCTTCAGACCTGATCGAGGACTTTGCAAGCATTTTAACGATCTTATCAGCACCATGTTTGGTCCTGGAAAAGACAAGGGCCGAATCAAAAGAGTTTTTCTCCAGCAAGTGCACAAGAAGTTTTGGCTTCCCTGTTTTGCTGACAAAGTAAAGTGACTGATCAACCTTCTCAGCAGTTGTCTGTTCAGGTTTAACACTTACCTTTTCAGGATTTCCCAATATTTGCCTTGAAAGTGCTACGATGTCGGGAGGCATGGTTGCCGAGAAAAACAGCGATTGTCTTTCCTTTGGTAAGCTTGCAATTATTTTTTTTATATCATGGATAAATCCCATATCAAGCATCCTGTCGGCTTCATCCAGCACAGAGTATTCCACGTCTTTCAACGAAATATACCCCTGGTCCATAAGATCAAGCAGCCTTCCCGGTGTTGCAACGAGGATATCCACACCCTGTCGCAGTGTAGCAGTCTGTGATCCCTGCTTGACACCACCAAATATCACTGTATTTTTTATTCCTGTGTATTTGCCGTAAGAAGAAAAACTTTCTCCGATCTGTATAGCGAGTTCCCTGGTGGGAGTTACAACCAATGCTTTAATTTTTTTTCTTCCTTCAACGCGCAATCGGTCGCGGTAAAGATGCTGCAATATTGGTATTGCAAATGCAGCGGTTTTTCCTGTACCAGTCTGGGCACAACCAAGAAGATCCTTTCTGCTGAGCAGAATGGGTATGGCTTGTTCCTGGATTGGTGTAGGTTGTGTGTATCCTTCAGCTTCGATCGCTTTCAGGATGGGGTCGATTACCCCTAATTCTTTGAATGTCATTAAAAATATATAAGGCGGGCAAAGGTAGGTTAATTGTTTGGATATCTAAACTTTTTATTTATTATCCAACATAACAGGCTACCTGGGACCTTGTTTTCCCTGTCTGAAATTTCTCTTTTGATGGTAATATTTCCGGTTTTTTTCATCCGGCTTGCGCCCGGTTGACCATTCAGGACCTTTCCCGATCTCATCCGGAGGCTGTTGTTTATTCAATTCTGTTTCAATGAGCTGCTCGATCTTCCTGAAGCGTTGCATATCCCTGGGACAAACAAGGGTAATTGCCTCACCCTTTGCATCCACCCTGGCAGTACGACCTACCCGGTGCACATAGTCCTCTGCATCCATCGGGACATCGAAATTCATAACCAGGTTAATATCCTTAACATCAATCCCCCTGCTCATAAGATCTGTTGCAACAAGGATGCGCGTACGTTTTGATCTGAAGCCCCGCAGGACTTCTTCCCGTTCGTCCTGGTCCAGGTTGGAGGATATTCCTTTTGACGGCAGTCCGCCTTTGTTCAGGGACCTGACGATCTCTGAAACTTTGCTTTTGGTGGATGTGAAAATGATGATGCTGTCGTAATGCTCTCTTTCCTTTATAAGGTAATTAAGCAACTTGTATTTTTGCTCATCGAAAGCCAGGTAAACCTGCTGGTTCACTCCATCAGCCGGCTTGGCAACCGACAGGGATATCTCAGCGGGTTTATATAGTATCTGTTTGGCAAACCTCCGGATATTTTCAGGCATGGTGGCACTGAACATCAATGTCTGCCTCTTTTTTGGCAGGAAAGTGATGATCTTGTTCAGGTCATCTATAAAACCCATATCAAGCATACGGTCAGCCTCATCCAGGATCAGGTGTTCTACCTTGCTGAAATCGACGTAACCAAGCTGCAAATGGGATAACAATTTCCCGGGAGTGGCAATAACAATTTCAGTTCCTTTAAGCAAGGCTACTTTCTGGTTAATAAAGTCTTTCCCCTCTCCTCCTCCATAAACGGCAATTGATCCGATATTCAGGAAATAGGAAAATCCCTGTATCTGTTGCTCGATCTGTATTGCCAGTTCCCTGGTCGGGACTATAATAAGGGTATTTGTTCCCTGGTTTTTCTGTCTGACAAGTTTTTCCAGTACAGGAAGCACAAAGGCAGCCGTTTTCCCTGTCCCGGTTTGTGCGCAGGCGATCAGGTCGCGGTTCTCAAGGATCAGAGGTATTGCCAGTTCCTGGATTGGTGTAGCTTCTTCAAAACCCATGTATGATATAGCATCCAGGAGGTCGTTATCTAAATTTAAGTCGTAAAAGTTCAATATCTGTTTATTTTCAATGTTTTATTTAACTGCATGTTCAAGAGCCCTGACCATGTATTCCGGCACCCTTACCGGTCGGTTTGTTTCCTTGCTTAAGAAAACAAGAGTAACCTCTGCAGTATTTACAATCTCTTGTTTTGAGTTATAAATTGTATGATAAAAAACCATCCGTGCCAGTGGTATTTGCTTTAAAGTTGTTTCGATAGTTATAAGCTCGTCATAATATAACGGAATATGGTACTTTGTGTTCACTGATGCTACCGGCATAAATACCCCTGTCTCTTCAAGCTCCTTGTAAGTATAGCCAAGATCCCGGATCATCTCTGACCTGCCGATTTCATAAAATCTTAAATAATTGCCATAGTATACCACACCCATCTGATCAGTATCAGCGTATCGGACACGATATGTAGTTCTTGTTGTAAACATTTCCCTGTTCAATTATTCCATTATTCCATCCTTCCATCCTTCACTCACTCCTCAATCCCCTCAAGCATGAAAAGGAAGGCATACTCCATTGCTGTCTCCTTATACCTTTCAAACCTGCCGCTTGCCCCTCCATGCCCTGTGTCCATGTTGCAATACATCAGGAGCAGGTTATTGTCTGTTTTCATATCCCTGAGCTTGGCTACCCATTTGGCAGGCTCCCAGTATTGCACCTGACTGTCATGGAGTCCTGTTGTAACCAGCATATTTGGATAAGCTTTCTCTTTAACCTGGTCATAGGGGGAATAACTCAGCATATATTTGTAATAATCTTTCTCATTTGGATTTCCCCATTCGTCGTATTCACCGGTTGTCAAAGGTATGGATTCATCAAGCATGGTTGTTACAACATCTACAAAAGGTACAGCTGCGATAACCCCCTTGTACAGTTCAGGTCTCATGTTAATCACCGCTCCAATCAGGAGTCCGCCTGCGCTGCCTCCCATGGCATACAATTTATAAGGATTTGTATAACCAAGGTTAATAAGCGCCTCGGCGCAATTGTTAAAGTCTGTAAAGGTATTCATCTTTTTAAACAATTTGCCGTCTTCATACCAGCTTCGGCCATAGATCTGCCCTCCGCGGATATGGGCTATTGCAAAGACAAATCCCCGGTCAAGCAAACTGAGCCTGACGGAACTGAAGCTCATATCCATAAATTAATGCCGGATTTTCACCGTTCAGCGTAATCCCTTTCCTGTAAACAAGACTTACAGGAATCTTTTTGCCGTCATCGGCTGAGGCATAAATTCTTTTTGATTCGTAATTTTCTGAACTAAAATCTCCAACTACTTCCTGTTGTTTCAGCAGAACTTTTGTCCTGTCAACCATATTGTAATCATAGGTTGAAATTGGTGTGGTAAGGGAAGTATAGGAGATGCGAAGGATATCAGTATCAAATTCAGTATTCACAGAGATGCCGGCATCATAGACTTCTTCCCAGAATTCAAGGTAATGTTCTGTGCCATCCTTCATATTGAAAACCCGTAAATGATTGAGCCCCTCTTTTCTCTCCACTGCAACCATGAAATCGCTGAACAGCTCAATTCCCTCAAGCATCACATCTTCCCTGTGAGGAATAACTTCCTGCCAGTTCTCCTTCCCTGTTTGCATAACCGGGGTCTTCATCAGCCTGAAATTCTGTGCGTCCAGGTTGGTTACAATATAAAATTGATCTCCATAATGTGAAACGGAATATTCCAGTCCCCTGATCCTGGGCTGAATTACCCTGAATTCACCTTCCGGGTTATCCGCTTCAAGGATCCTGTACTCATTCGTTAATGTACTTCCCGACC
>CAYSAH010000042.1:6253-8436 GCA_964428945.1 uncultured Bacteroidaceae bacterium
ATATTTATCAGATTTAGTCTTATAAACAAAGGTGCTGAAGGTGTCATCATCCTCACTGAAAACGAGTTTATCCTCCGAGGACGGAGACCCTATAATATGTTTGTAGATGGCGTCTGACCTGAGCGTTTCATCATCTTTATGTGTGTAGTATATTGTTTTGTTATCGCTTGCCCATGTTGAAGCTCCCGTCGTAAGGGGGATCTTATCCTCCAGTATCTTTCCTGTTTCAAGATCCTTAATATAAAGTATATATTTTCTTCGGCTAAAGGTATCCACCCCAAAGGAAAGGAAACGGTTATCTTCGCTGATGCTCATTCCCCCAAGGGCATAATAAGTATAGCCTTCAGCCATTTCATTGACATTCAGCATGACCTCCTCATCAGCCTCAAGGCTTCCTGGTTTCCTGCAATAAATTGGATATTCTTTTCCCTCTTCAAACCTTGTATAGTAGTAATAAGCATTTTTCCTATAGGGTACTGATTCATCAGTCTGCCTGATCCTGCCTACAATTTCCCGGTATAACTTTTCCTGTAATTTTTCAGTTCCTGCCATAAGCTCCTCCCTGTAGGCATTTTCCTGCTCGAGGTAAGCTATTACCTCCGGATTCTCTCTTTCCCTCAGCCAGAAATAATTATCAATTCTTGTATCACCGTGAATTTTAAGTTCAAATGGTTTTTTCGTCGCAATAGGTGGATTCATCTCTTGTTCTGTTTTACAAGCCGCCATTGCAATCACAATGGCTGACAATAATAAAAAAACACTTGGTTTCATTGTAAATGTTTTTACCGGAACTCACGTTTTGTTTGATTTCCAGATGATTATCAAAACACTATACTGCCTGATAAGTTCAATAAACAGGGAAATGAAGTTAGTAATTTATCTTTTTGCCTGCCAGGACTATTTCAGAATATATTTTGAGACATCTCCAACGATCTCCAATCCAGCATGTTTGCCTTTTCCAACAAGCAATTCTTCACCCGACTTATGGATCAGATTCACGCTGATCCCTGCATCGAGGCTCTCGGCAATTTTTCTTTCCATTTTACCCAGAACCGGGGCTTTCAACTGTCCGGACAGACGTCTTTCAACCAATACTTTTAAATTAAAATGCCTGCTTTCCAGGGTCAGTTCCACACTGTCTTCCTTTATACTCAACCCGCTTATCCTGGAATGATTGTATGTAGCGAACCTGTATACCTTACCATTCACCCTGACAAAAGAAAGAAAACCCGGGAAATGTCCTGTAAGCCAGGGT
Source organism: uncultured Bacteroidaceae bacterium (assembly GCA_964428945.1). Taxonomy (GTDB): domain Bacteria; phylum Bacteroidota; class Bacteroidia; order Bacteroidales; genus M55B112. The sequence continues at coordinate 7,509 of CAYSAH010000042.1, forward strand.
ATACGAGCTATTGAGATCATCAGGGAAGCATCCGGATCCGACTCAAAATGGTTACACTGCAGCCAGATCCAGTCTGAAGGCATGGACTTCCCCCAATCCTTTTCAATATATCCTTTACCACCGGTAAAATCGATTAATGTTGAATTTATCTCCAGTTTCCCGGTGAGATTATGATTCATTGAAACTACTCCGTGATAACATTCCATAAAGGGTGCATAGGAATACCAGCCCATGATACCCGGAGATAGTATTTTCTGCGGAAAGGGATTTGTTTCGGAATATGTGACCGTCCCTTTAATAAGGAAATGCTCTCCCCGGAGGTCGAGTTCAATGGAATGGTCTGTAATAATGTTCTTCCCGATACGGACAAAAAGCCTCTTTCCTGAATATTCAAAGTCACTCTCTGGAAACCTGATATAGTCTGTACGCCCGCTGCTGCCTTCGATCACCTGGATAAAGCTGTGTGAATCATCTGAGTGGGAAATGCCGAAAATAATGGACCATATGTGGGTCCCTGTAGCATCAACATGCTTGTAATACCATCCCTCGAAATAGTTCTTCGCATTTCGTTTTCCCTGGTAAACGGAAGGATGGAAGAAGCGGGGGAAGAAGGATGGGAAGTTCATAAAAGGAAGATTTCAATTAATTGCTGTCAATATAGTACTTTTTTGGAATCAGGACCTAAATTCAGTTTTTGATTATTCTAACAAGCATGAAAAAAATAAGGTGAACGTAACAGGCTTGCCCAGGATTATGCGAGCGACTTGAAACAGGTTCAGAACCTGCTTCACTTCTTTTAGTATGAGTTCAGATGGGTTGTTTCTAACTGTTTCCCAGCCCTTTCATGGAAAGTGAGATCCTGCTCCTTCGTTCATCCACTTCAAGCACTTTTACCTTCACCTTCTGGTTAAGTTTAACTGCTTCGTTG
>CAYSAH010000042.1:8446-15003 GCA_964428945.1 uncultured Bacteroidaceae bacterium
TTTATGAAACGGTCGGCCAGCTGAGAGATATGAACAAGCCCGTCCTGCTTAACGCCAACATCAACAAAAGCACCGAAATTGGTAATGTTGGTTACGATCCCGGGGAGTTCCATCCCTGGTTTAAGATCTGACACGGACATTACGTCCTTTGAGAACTCGAATACCTCGATATCTTTCCGGGGATCGCGGCCAGGTTTTTTGAGTTCTTCAATAATATCCTTCAGTGTTGGGATCCCGATCTTTTCACTCACATATTTATCCAGCTGAATGGATTTTATCAGACTGTCATTGCTTATAAGTTCGCCAAGCGAGCAGCCCAGGTCCTTTGCCATCTTTTCAACGACATAATAACTCTCCGGGTGGACAGCTGAATTGTCAAGCGGATTTTGTGAATTACTGATTCTCAGGAAGCCTGCGCATTGTTCAAATGCCTTTTCGCCCATTCGCGGTACCGTTTTCAATGATTCACGCGTTTTAAAAGGTCCTTTCCCTGCCCGGAGGTCCACGATATTCTGGGCAAGGGTCGGGCCGAGTCCGGAGACATAGGTAAGCAGGTGCTGACTGGCAGTATTCACATCCACTCCTACCATGTTCACACAGCTTTCGACCACATCATCAAGGCTCTTTTTCAGGCTTCCCTGGTCCACATCGTGCTGGTACTGTCCAACTCCAATGGATTTCGGTTCGATCTTTACAAGCTCCGCAAGCGGATCCATTAAGCGCCTGCCAATGGATACAGAACCCCGAACCGTAACATCATAATCGGGAAATTCATCCCTGGCTACCTTTGAGGCGGAATATATGGATGCGCCTGCTTCATTTACAACATATACCTGGATATCTTCCGGTAAACGGACAAGCTTAATAAAACGCTCTGTTTCCCTGCTTGCAGTTCCGTTTCCTATGGCAATGGCTTCGATCTTATATTGCTGGACAAGTGCACTTATCTTTTTCATTGCGGTAGTGCGATCTGACTGGGGAGGATGGGGATAGATCGTGGCATTGTGAAGCAAATTGCCCTGGGCATCGAGGCAGACAAGCTTGCACCCTGTCCTGTAACCGGGGTCCAGGGCAAGCACCCTTTTTTGTCCTAAAGGCGAAGCAAGGAGCAGCTGCCGCAGGTTTTCTGCAAACACCCGGATTGCTTCCAGGTCAGCTTTCTCCTTCGACTCTGCCTTGAATTCATTTTCAATGGATGGAGACAGCAGGCGCTTACAGGAATCAGTTACGGCGATCTGAACCTGGTGGGATACATCGTAACTGCCCGTTACAAAATAGTTGTACAGATCTTCCAATACCTTAGATTCAACAGGCTCTACAGAAATTTTAAGGAATCCCTCCTTCTCACCCCTGCGCATTGCCAGTATCCGGTGGCTCGGACATTTTTTTAATGCCTCACTGAAATCGAAATAGTCCCTGTACTTTTCTCCTTCTTCCTCTTTTCCCTTCACCAGTTTTGAATAGATCACTGCATCCCTTGAGAAGTGGTGTCGTACAATATTTCTTGCCTTCTGGTTTTCACTTATCCATTCAGCAATTATATCACGGGCTCCCTGCAATGCATCTTCAACAGAAGGAACTTCATCGTTTAAAAACTCTGTTGCCTTTTTCTCCAGCAGCAGTTCCTGCTGTTTCATTATAATCTTTGCAAGCGGCTCCAGTCCCCTGTCCCTTGCAACTGTAGCGCGTGTTTTTCTTTTTGGTTTGTAGGGAAGGTAAATGTCTTCCAATGTTTTTAGATCCAGCGTTTCTTCGATCCGCTTTCGCAGGTCTGCAGTCAGCAATCCCTGTTCATCGATTGTTTTAAGGATATACTCCTGTCTCTTTTCCAGTTCCTTAAGCTGTTCATAGGCATCCCTTACACCGGCAACCTGCACTTCATCCATGCTTCCTGTCCGCTCTTTCCTGTAGCGGCTTATAAAAGGAACTGTTGCTCCTTCATTGATCAGTTCAAGGGTATTCTTTACCTGGATCAGTCCCAGGTTAAGTCTTTTGGAAATAATTTCTTCAAAAACAATCATATAGCCGGATCTTCTGTAAAGGGATCAAAAATAGTTTAATTCATAAAAATATACATGCTAATCGAATCCATAATTATACCAATCCCTGCTAAGGGGAGCAACTTTAAATGAATCGATGCTTGCTGACATTCCCCCCAGGATCCCTATACCATTTTCAATATTATTATGAACCACCACCGGAACGGCAAAAGGATCATCCTTCGCATAATAATGATCCTCCCTGCTGTCAATGTATTTGAAATAATGTTCATCTATTGCCTGGAGGCTGATATATACCGTGGAGCTGTCTGCTGCATCCCAAAGGAACCAGTTATAATAGCTTCCGTTGAACCTGTATGTCCTCCCGTTAAAAAGTTTGTCGGAAAAGATGATCCTGTTGGAGTAGTAATCCCATTGTTCAATTGCAAGATCCTCTGATTCAATATAAAGGTTCTCATATCTTGGATAATGGTGTTCGATGGTATCAAATACAATACCGGTAACGACGGTATCTTTTACCGGGTCGATATAAAGTGTATCAATCCGTTGAACAATTTCAAGGTTTACAACATCAACCCGGGCATTCAACGATAACATGTAATAATTAGTTTCCCCTTCCGGGTCATCAAAGGCTATTTCAAAAGCGATCTTCTTTTCTCCCCATTCATTTACCAGGCTGGTGGTATCAATACTTTTTACAGGAATAATTTCAGGAATTCTGCATGTGGCTTCAACCGGGTTATATCCCGGTGCTGAAGCACTGACTGTATAGGACTTCCCAGGGATTATCCGGAAGGCCCCGGAACTGTAAAGCCTGTTTGATCCATACTGCAGTATAGTGCTGTTTCCTTCCGTATCAGTAATACTTACTGTAGCATCCGGAAGACTCGACAATTCCTTGTTATCAAGGATATGGCGTGTTCTCGAAAGAAAGATATCAACGGTCGAATCAGCCTGCAACAAGCCGTTCATAACGATCATCGGATCGATCTCCTCTATATCAATCTCAACGTTTTTTTCGCAGGAACCCAGCATAAGAGAAAGCAACAGACCTGCGAGGATATATTTATGCTTGTTTTTCATCGTTCAAAAATTAAAGGAATAACTGATAGAGGGAATGATCGGGAAAAGGCTCACCTGCCTCAGCTGACGCTTGTTGTTGTTGTCGTATCCAAAATAGAGGTAGAAAGGATTCTGACGGTTGTAGACGTTATATGCACCAAAACTCCAGGTTTGCTCTCCCCATTCCTTCTTTGCATGCCTGTTGAATGAAAAATCAAGCCGGTGGTAGGAAGGTTCCCTGAATCCATTTTTTCCCTTGTAATACTCAATCTCATCCCATGATCCATAATAGTAATCAACATTCTGGCCGGCCCAGTAATCCGGGGCATATCTCGCAACACCCAGCGTCACGGCCTTCCCAGTACCATATACCCAGGTAGCACTGATATCGGTCCTTTCGTTGAATTTATACATGGCAACAACAGAAATATCATGACGGCGATCATAGGTGTAGGGGAAAATATTACCATCGTTCAAAGTCAGGAACTGGCGGTTCGACCAGCCCAATGTATAGCCGATCCAACCGGTTAATCTGCCTGCATCCCTCCTTGCAAAGAATTCTGCCCCGTAGGCCCATCCGTCGCCAATCTCAACCTTATCTTCCCACTCTGTATCTACTTCAAGGAAACTTGAGCCTTCCTTGTATTCAATAAGGTTTATCATACTCTTATAGAATCCTTCAAGCGTAAAAGTCCATTCGTTATTCAGGTTATATGCAAATCCAAGGGCGCTTTGCCAGGATTCCTCCGGTGGTATCTTTTTGGTCGTTGGAAGCCAAAGGTCGGTTGGAAGTCCGATTGTAGCATTGGTAAGCAGGTGGATATATTGCTGCATACGTGTGAAGGCAGCTTTTACTGAAAGATTATCGCTTATAAGGAACCTTGAACTGATACGTGGCTGAAGGGACTGGTAGTACTCATCCTGCACTGAAAAGGCCGAATAGTGAACGCCAAGGTTAATAAGTAACCTGTTCCCGATATTCATTTTATCTTCACCATAAATATAGAATTCCTGGGCCCCAATTACTTCATTTCCAAATTCAAGATCCAAAGAATCCAGGGCTTCAGTTGACTTATAGGCTAAAACACCCGGTTTGAATTTATGATAGAGGTATTTTCCTCCGAATTTTATTGCATGCCTCGGATCAGGGTGGAAATCGAAATCAAGTATTGCTCCGAGGTCTTCAATGCCAGAAAAATAATCGAACTGGTATTTCGTGATCAGATCCTCATTTTTAAAAGTTTCAAAGGATTCATATACATCGAATTTGTAATTGCTGTAAAGCACTGAAAGGTTGCTGAAAAATTTATTCCCGTACTGGTGGTTCCAGCGCATTACAGAGGTCAGATTCCCCCAGTACAAGCCATAATCGGTTTTCTCGGTAAGGAGGGTGTCGTCGAATAAATAGTCATATTCATCCTTAACCATCAGTTTATCCCTGCCACTATATGCACTTAGAAAAAGCCGGTCCTTGCTGGAAAATTTATGATTGATCTTCAGATTGGCATCATAAAAAAAATACCCGGCTGTCCCTTTATTTCCGGTCTGATTGTTGATCAATCGAATAATGGGCCTTGCAAGTACATCCGCATATGTTCTTCTTCCCGATATCATAAATGATGTTTTATCCTTAATGATAGGCCCTTCCAGCATCAGTCGCGAAGAAATGATCCCAACGGATCCGCTCCCTTTGAATTCTTTAAGGTTCCCTTCTTTCAGCCTGATATCAATAACAGAAGAAAGTCTACCCCCGTAATGGGCCGGAAAACCTCCCTTGATGAGGGTGACATTTGATATGGCATCAGGATTAAATACTGAGAAGAAGCCAAAAAGGTGGTCGGCATTGTAAATGGAAACCCCGTCAAGAAGAATGAGGTTCTGATCGGGACCTCCCCCGCGAACATAGATTCCGCTGGTCCCCTCCGTACCTGACTGCACGCCTGGCATCAGCTGTAAGGCCTTAAGTACATCAGATTCACCAAGAAATGAGGGCATAGACTTGATTTGCTGCGGAGAAATATTTACCGTACTCATCTGGGAACTGTTGACCACATCCTGCGGCCGGTTGGTAGTTACCGTTACTTCCTCAAGCTCAAGACTGGAAATGAGTTCTATGTTCTTGCCAAGGTTTTCCTTAAGGTCAATGGATTCAAGATAATCTGTATACCCCACGTAGGAAACAACAAATTCCACTTTGCCATTAGGAAGGGTGAGGCTGTAAAAACCATATTCGTTGGAAGTTGTACCCATACCTGAAACTGCATCATACACAGAGGCCCCTATCATCTTCTCACCTGATGAAAAATCCTCCACATACCCGCTGATGGTATGCTTTACTTTCTGGGCGTTAGCGTAAACTGAGAATAAGAGTATAAACCCGCAGAGTAAGGTTCTTTTCATTTGTTAAGAGTTAGTTCATCTTAGATTAAATTCAACAACACCTTCATATTCAAACAGGATGGTAAATTTTTGCAGGCCGTTGCGTTTAAGTTCCAATATTAGCTAATAAACGTGAAACAAAAGACCTTCGTATTTTGTTTTTAAACAAATCATAGGCCCTTATGACAGGCTTATAAATTTTATGTATGAAATTATATTATTATGAGGTAAGAAGGCTATTTTTGTAAAAACTAATCAGATGAAGCATCAAATCGCCCCATCAATTCTTAATTCAAATTTCCTCAGGCTGGGTGATGTAATATCCATGCTCAACGAAAGTGAGGCGGACCTGATTCACCTGGATATCATGGATGGTGTTTTTGTACCTAACCTTACTTTTGGATTTCCTGTGATCAGGCAGATACATTCGGCAGCAAAAAAACCATTGGATGTTCATCTGATGATCGTTGATCCCGATCGTTATATAGAAAGATTCAGGGAGGCCGGCGCTGATATTCTGACTGTACATTATGAGGCTTGTGAGGACCTGGAGTCAACGCTTGGAAAGATAAGCAGGGAGGGTATGAAGGCTTCGGTTTCCGTAAAGCCGGCAACGGATGTTGCAGTATTGAAACCTTTTCTTCACTTGCTGGATATGGTCCTGATCATGACCGTTGAACCAGGTTACGGAGGACAGTCTTTCATCGAAGCATCTTACGATAAAGTGAGAAAATTGAAAAAAATGATAAATGATGCCAATTCGGGAACTTTGATAGAGGTGGATGGTGGAGTGGACAAAGAAAACCTTGGGAAATTAAAAGAAGCCGGCGTTGATGTTTTTGTAGTTGGCACTTCTATATTCAGAGCTGAAGATCCGCGTAAAATGATAAGTGAATTAAAGGCAATTTAGGCCTTTGGAACAATAAAATATCAGCCCTTCAGATAGTCTTGCAGGTAGCTGAATCTTTTGCTTAATTTCCCTTCCTTAACAATTGTTGCCCGTTCCAGTATACCCTCTTCATCAAGGCCCAAAATACAGGGCATAACATTTTCAATCAAGGCATTACCAAAATCTCCCGAAGCATCTCTCGGTAATTCACCGGGCAAATTATCGAC
>CAYSAH010000043.1:0-14804 GCA_964428945.1 uncultured Bacteroidaceae bacterium
ATTGGAAAGATGGAAGATTGGAAGATTGGAAAGATGGAAGATTGGAAGATTGGAAGGATGGAAGATTGGAATGATGGAAGGATGGAAGGATGGAAAGATGGAAAGATGGAAAGATGGAAGATTGGAAGGCTGGAAGGATAGGAAGGATAGGAAGGAAAACTTCAAATTATGGGATTTAAATAGAACAGCTGCATTATCTGTTGTCCAGGCTGCAGGTTCGCAGCTGCCTTTGCGGCTTAAAATTTAACGAAACGATATTTCTAGCGGCAGCTTCAGATAAAGCACTCAGTTTAGATCTTGTGCAGAGGTACACTGCTTGCTTTGTAAACCGCAGCTTAAGCGAAGGCTTAGCCCCCATGCTTTTGCTTAAAGGCGGGGTAATCCCTGTCCCTGATCCATACAATATCCGGCTCTGCTTTCAGGATCTTCCTGTAGATTTTATCTGCTTCAGCATATAACCCGGCTACCCTGTATGCATCAGCAAGGCCAACCAGCGTATTAAGGTAAAGCCAATTCTTATGGATCAATTCAGATCTCTGTTCGAAAAGGCGGATAGAACGCTTATAAGCTTCTATTGCGAGACTGATATCCTTACCGAATACTGAAGGCTTGTGCAATTCAAGGTTTCCCTTCTCCATCCAGGTATGCGGACTTTCTGGCCCGATATTAAGCGCCAGTGCATTCATATTCAAGGCCCTGCGTCCGTAAAACACGGTTTTATATGGATCAATACCAACTTTCAAACCATAGAGTGCACCACTAAGTGCATATACTTCAGCCCACCGGTCATTATAACCCAGCAATATCTCCACATTATTCTCCGCCTGTTTCAGTACGTCCCGGGCAGCATTCCTGTTTTCCTCTATAATGTTAAATCCTATATAGCCATACTGTGCCATGGTAAGATCGTACAGCTTATCAATATCTCCGGTTCGCCTCCACTCGGATTTCATCTGGTCGAGCACCCCGGCCCATGGCTCCATCTGCCCTGTTATATAACAATCATACAGTTTCTCCTTCAGGGCCTGACCAACTGCATCAGCTGAAGAAATCAACAAGAACCCTATGATTAAGTATTTAAACATTTTAATCTATAATTAATGTGCTTGCAGAGATGCATTGCAATGCGTCTCTAAAACAGCATTGAATAATTCATTCTTTAATTTTATAAAGCCTCCACCAGGGCGTTCCGGGAGATTCATGATGTTCATAATGGTATCCGAAAAAATAACAGGATAGCATGGCCCACAAGTGGTTCCTCTTCAGCGTCCTTGCGCGGTGCTTTCCCATCTCCTTGGTATGCGGCTTCCGGTGTGGTAAAAATGTTCCAAAAAAGAAAAGCTGTAAGGTGCTTAAAAAGGCAGGAACGATCCACAGGACCAGAAGGGCAGGAACATCAAGGCCAAGGATCCGGTATAAAATATTAAAAATAAGAGCCATTAAAAGCAGCTGCCATATTGTTGTGTACCTTACCATGAACATGAACCACCAGGCCCAGAAATTCTGTGACTTTGTATAAAAATCGGGATCCTTTTCAGATCCCGGGAACTTATGATGTTCCCAATGGTTGCGGATCAGCTTTTTATAAGACATTCCTGCAAACATAAATACAGCAGCATAGCCAATTGCGTTGTTTACTTTTTTATTTTTCGAGATCAGCTGATGCATTGCATCATGGCCTGTAATAAAGAGACCGGTATATAGATAAGCCTGGATGGCCATATGGATATACATCCAGGGATTCCCCCATTCCACTGTTATATTCAGTAAAATGAATACCAGGTGGGCGAGCCATAGCAACACAATAAGCAAAGCAATCAGTACTCCCATAACTACCAAATCATCAGGCTAATGTCCAGGACAATAAAAAATGCCAGTTGAATGAAAAACAGCGGAGCAGCAATTTTGTTTTCTGTGTTAACCATCCGGAAACGATCTGCGAACCAAATCATAACAAAGGACACAAGCAGCCAGGCTATATAATTTTGCAAGGGTACCGGGCCTCCCCAATTCCACATTCCCAGGCTTATCGCAGCAGGTTCAAGTGCAAAATCATATACCACCAACATTGCAGCCCCAATGATCGCCCGGAAATAGGTACTCTCAATAAACCGGGATGTTATCACAAGGCTGCAATAAACCAGCATCAGCCAGTTCACGCCGATCATTAAGGGGGTATGCAGAACCTTTGGTCCCAGTGTTGTTCCGTATTCATAAGAACCAAAGATGAGCCCTGTATTTACACCAACTATCTCAACCACGATACCGGCTATCACGATCACCAGGGCTTTCCATAAAAAACCATTGTCTGATTTTCCGTGGTAAATAACCAATAAAATTATGTTCAGCAAAAGATTAAAAGGAACCAGGGCCTGAAACAGGTCCCGGGTCTGGGGAATTAAAAGTCCGGCGATACCCACTGAATAGAAAATTAGCAGGTAAGGTGTTAAATTAAATTTCCTGATTTTTGAGAAAACCTCCGTCATTTCTTGAAATAATGATTGATGATCTGATTGTCAACGATCTTTGCTGAAGCAAGGCATAAGGGAATCCCTCCGCCGGGATGAACACTGCCACCCACAAAATAGAGCCCGTGAAAATCGTTCCTGTGATTGGGGTGCCTGTTGAAAGCCGAAAGAGCACTGTTACTGCTATTCCCATATAAACTGCCCCGGTAGGAAAAAGTTTCTTCTTCAATGCTTCTCGGGTCCCTTACAAATTCATGTTTGATATTTTTTTCAATATCTGACTTCAGTATCCTGTTGATCTTTGCGATAATATTTTTCCTGCCTTTTTCAATTATAGTATCCCAGTCCTGGCCAATATTTTCCGGAACGTTTATCATCACGAACCAGTTTTCACCCTCTTCGGGAGCATCTGATTCGACGATTTTGGAACTTATAAAAAGGTAGGTAGTCGGGTCTGAACATACTGTCTTCTTTTTGAAAAGGTGATCAAATTCATCCCTGTAATTGCCACTGAAGAAAAGATTATGCAATTCCAGTTCAGGAAACTTTTTATTTAACGCCCAATAAAAAATGAGCGCCGAGGTGGATCTTTCCGGCTTGAAATATTTTTGCGGAAAAGGCTGGTCCGGAAGCAGATCTTTGTAGAGGTAAAAAATATCCACATCGCTGATCACAATGTCAGCTTTCTTTAGCTCATTTTTAACCATTATTCCTTTTACGGTCCCGTTTCGATGAATGATCCTTTCAACACGGCTTTCAAATTCAAATTTCACATTCAGCCTCAAAGCTAGTTCATAGAGTTCCTTTGCAAGGGAGTGCATTCCCTTTTCGGGGAAATATGCTCCAAGGTTATGTTCAAGGTGGGAAATGACATTCAGTGTTCCGGGTGCTTTATATGGATTGCTTCCGTTATAGGTTGCATACCTGTCGAACAACTGTACCAGGTGTTTTGACCTGAACCTCCTCTTATTTGCTCCATGCATAGTCGAAAGCACCTCCAGCCTGTAGATCTGCAGCGCTGCCTTGATAAATCGGGCAGAAATAAAGGTTTTGATGGAATTAAAGGAACTGAAAATGAATACGTCCCTGGTAAGATCATACATAACACGGGTCTTGTCAAGGAATTTTTTGATCCTTGAAGCTTTTTCGCCTGTTTTCAAAGCAGCTTCGGCGGCAAATTCTTCAGGATCCCCAAATGCATTCAACACCAGCCCGTCCTCGTAAAAATACTTCGTTATAATTTCGAGCTGCCTGTAACGAACTGACATCTTCATTTCTTCGTCGGCAAGGATATATAACTCCTCCATAAGATCAGGAAGCGTATACAAGGAAGGTCCGGCATCCCACCTGTAATCCCCCCAACTCAATTGTCCCATTTTACCCCCCGGAACCAAAGACTGCTCATAGACCGTAACTTCATGACCCCTCACGGCAAGTCTTATTGCACTTGCCAATCCTCCAATTCCGGCACCGATGACAGAAATATTCAATTTCATCACAGCAAGTTAAACAATTTAGGAAAATTATTGTTTAACTTTTATCTTGAATAGCTGAACAAAAATTAATTAAAAGAAGAGTGAAAAAGAAAGCGCTTATTGTCGGAACCGGTTTAGGGGGACTTACCACGGCCATGAGGCTTGCCCATGAGGGTTACGAGGTGGAAATGCTTGAGAAATATTTCCAGGCAGGAGGTAGGCTGAACCAGTTAAAAAAAGACGGTTTTACGTGGGATCTTGGACCCTCATTTTTCAGCATGAGTTATGAGTTCCATAATTTTTTTAAGGATATAGGAATTAAGGCACCTTTCGAATTTGTTGAACTCGATCCGCTTTACACCGTGAATATTGCCAACGATCCTAAAAAATATACCATATACAAGGACCTTGACAAACTGGCTGGTGAATTCAGTGAGATCGAGCCGGATTTCAAAAAAAACATGGAAAGACTGCTGAAATCTGCAGGAAAATTCTTCCATGACACTGATGACCTCGTAATAAAGAAAAATTACAATTCCATGATGCAGTACCTCCTCACCCTGGCCAGGGTACCCTGGAACCACGGTCCGAAAATGCTGCGATCTGTCTGGAAAGAACTTGAACGACATTTTTCATCTGAACAGGTGAAGCAGATCTTCTCCCTGGTGGCTTTCTTCCTGGGTGCAACCCCTTATGACACGCCGGCGATCTATACCCTTCTTACCTACACCGAGCTTGTGCACGATGGGTATTACAATGTAAAGGGAGGGATGTACAAAATAGTGGAGGGATTGCTGAAGGAAATGGAGAAGATGAACATTAAAATACATTACAATACAGAAATAACAAGCTATGAGCAAAGCAATGGACAGATATCAGCACTTATTGATGCTGAAGGTAAGAAGTGGAAAGCAGACACGTACATTATTAACAGTGACGCAGCCAGTTTCAGACATTACGTCTTCAACAGGCCGAAATATACTGAAGAAAAATTAGATAAAATGAAGTGGACCCTTGCTCCCTTTACAATGTACCTGGGAGTAAAGGGAAAGATCGATTCACTTGAACACCACAATTACTTTCTGGGGGACAATTTCGAGGATTATGCAAATAAAATCTTTAAGAACAGTATCAGTCTTGATAAGCCCTACTATTATGTAAATGTGAATTCCAAATTCAATGAAGAGATGGCGCCGAAAGGACATGAGAATCTTTTTATTCTTTGTCCGGTTCCTGACCTCCGCTTTAAACCCGACTGGAGTGACAGAGACAAACTGGCTGATGATATCATGACTGACCTTTCGGAAAGATCCGGATTTGATATTAAAGGAAATCTTGTAACAAAGACCATCTACGATCCGGTCGACTGGCGCGATGCTTTCAACCTATACAAAGGCAGTGGGCTTGGGCTGGCACATGACCTGAACCAGATCGGCTATTTCAGACCCAAAAACAAGGATGAGGAATTTAATAACCTCTATTATGTGGGTGCTTCAACAATACCCGGTACCGGATTGCCAATGACAGTGATCAGTTCAAAACTGGTAACAGACAGAATAAGAAATGAACATGGACCTGTATACACGTAATTCACTTCAGCTTAGTAAGCTTACAACGAAAAATTACAGTACCTCATTTTCTTTGGGAGTAAGCCTCCTTGATAAGGAATTCAGGCTTCCCATCTATGCTGTGTATGGATTTGTAAGAGTGGCCGATGAGATCGTCGACACTTTTCATGACCAGAACAAGGCCCGGAAACTTACAGAATTTCGCAAGGAAACCTATGGCGCCATTGAAGACAGGATGAGCACTAACCCAATATTGCACAGCTTTCAATGGGTGGTGAATGAATATGGGATTGATCATCAGCTGATCGATGCATTTCTTACCAGCATGGAGATGGACCTGACAAAACAGGAATATACTCAAACCGAATTTCAGCAATACGTTTACGGCTCTGCAGAAGTAGTTGGATTGATGTGCCTCAGGATCTTCTACAAGGGGCAGGATAAGGCATATGAAGCATTGATACACCCGGCAAGAAAACTTGGAGAAGCTTTCCAGAAGATCAATTTTTTACGTGACATTCAATCGGATTTTGAGGAGAGGGGGCGCTTTTATTTCCCTGGAGTGGAAATGGAAAACTTTACCAACGAAAATAAAAGAACCATTGAAGAGAACATAAAGGCCGATTTCGATGAAGCTTACCTCGGGATTCAAAAACTGAATAAGGCCTCAAGACTTGGAGTCCTTGTATCCTATACTTACTACCTTAAGCTTTTTGAAAAGATAAGGAAAACAGATGCTTCCAGCATCTTCAAAAAGCGCTACAGGATTTCGAACCTAAGGAAGCTGATGGTCCTTATCAGATGCTATGTCTTAGTAAAACTAAACCTTCGCTGATGGAAAGGGCGAGCTGGACATATTTTATATTGCTGATCGTTTCGGTCCTTTATCCTCTTGCACAAAGCTTTGAGAAACGGGTATTTATGTACAGGAAGATGAAATACATTTTTCCCGGAATATTAATTACTGCTGCTCTTTTTATTGTTTGGGATATAATTTTTACCGAACATGGTGTTTGGGGATTCAACCATTCCTATACCAGGGATTTTTATATTCTGGGCTTACCTGTTGAAGAGTGGCTCTTCTTTATGGTAATTCCGTATTGTGTCTTTTTCCTTCACGAGGTGATGTGGCTCTATGTGAAGAAATTTTATTACCCGGTCTTTTCAAAATATCTGATCTGGACACTACTGGTTTCAGGCTTACTTGCACTACCCCTGGTTTATGGAAAAACCTATACCTTCACCGCAATAGCTTTTGTTTTACCCTTCCTGGCCCTGCAGCTGGTATTAAAAACATGGAAAACATGGTTTTCAGGATTTTTCCTTTCCTACCTGGTGGCCTTCATCCCTTTTATAGTTGTGAACGGCTTTCTCACCAGGATCCCTGTAGTATGGTACGACAATATGGAGAACCTTGCATTGAGGATCACCACAATCCCCATTGAAGATTTTATCTACCTTCTGGGTATGTTGCTTCCTGCATTCACGATTTATCATCTTTTGTTGCGGAAATATGCTTCGGATGATTTACGGATGAAAATGAGGCTGGATGAGGTGAATGGTTTTTAGGTGCCGGGGGAATCGTGAAGTTTGAAGATTAATAGTCTTCGTGTTTGGCAGAAGCCCATCTAATGGTCCACAGGTTTATCTTCCATCGCTCCATCATTGCATCATTCCAATTTTTCATATCTTTATTGACGCAACCTTGATGGGGGAAAATCCCTCCTGAAAAAAACCACCCAACAATGAAACTTCAATTTCTCCGGAACCAAAACCGCCTGATCACCTTCATCCTTTCTATCCTCGGTGTTGGATCAGCCTGTACTTTTCTTGGTTGCGAATATGGAACTCCCGCTTTGGAATATGGCGTTCCTGGTGCGTCCTTCAAGGTTCATGGAACCATAGGCGATAAAAAAGGAGCTGTGATAGAGGGCATACAGGTGATCATGGAGACAGATACTGCATACTCAGATTCTAATGGTGAATACCTTGTAAGGGGATACAATTTTCCGGAAGATAAAACCTACTTTCTCCTGGAATTTAACGATACCAGTAGTAACAGGATCTTCAGTTCAAAAGATACTACGATCATCTTTGAAGATCCGGTTTTTGAAAACGGTGACGGAAGCTGGTATGTCGGAGAAGCATCAATGGAGCTGGACATCTCCCTCGACGAGGAGGATCAATGAAAAACGGTCTTCCTTTAAAGAAAAAACTTGCCCTTGATCTCTTTGCAAAGTACAGGGCGAATTCAAAAAAGATCCATCAACTCGACTATATTTTCTGGGAATGTACCTTGCGCTGCAATCTGAACTGCCTGCATTGCGGAAGCGATTGCAGAAGGGAAGCTCAAAGTCCGGATATGCCAATTTCAGATTTTATCAAAGCCATTGACAACATTACACCGATCATTCATCCCAATAAGACAATGATCGTATTTACCGGAGGCGAACCCCTGCAGCGAAACGACCTGGAAAAATGCGGATTGGAACTCAACAGGCGAGGATTTCCCTGGGGTATGGTTACAAATGGTCTGGCGCTCACAAAAACCAGGCTTGAATCACTGTTAAGCGCAGGGATGCACGCCCTTACCATTAGCCTTGACGGTATGGAACATTCTCATAACTGGCTGAGGGGAAATCCATCCAGCTTTAAAAAGGCAATTGAATCCATTGAACTGCTCAGCACTTACCCGAATCTCAGGTTCGATGTTGTAACGTGTGCAAATCCTAAAAATATTACCGAACTGGATACCCTCAGGGAACTCCTTATCGACAAGCAGGTGAAGGAATGGCGTCTTTTTACAATTTTTCCGACCGGTCGGGCAAAATCAGATACCGCTCTTCAACTGACTCCGGAGCAATTTAAAGGTCTGTTTGATAAAATTGCTGCTTACCGAAAGGAATCAGGCATAAAAGTAAGCTACGGCTGTGAAGGTTACCTTGGCAGGTATGAGGGCGAAGTTCGTGACAACCTGTTTTTCTGCCGGGCCGGCATAACTGTTGCTTCAATTCTTGCCGACGGTTCAGTTTCTGCCTGTCCGAACATAAACCACGCTTATATCCAGGGAAATATATACCAGGAGGATTTTCGGACGATCTGGGAAGAGAAATTCGACTTATATCGAAACAGGGACTGGATGAAAAAAGACAAGTGCAGAGACTGTAAGTCATTTAAATATTGCGATGGCAACGGGATGCACCTAAGGGATGAAAATGGTGAATTGCTGGTATGTCATCTAAATAAACTATCGGAAGTTTCTGCAGACTTTGCATAAACCCCTAAGGCCATAATTTTTCCACCGGTCCCTGAGTGCAGTCAAAGGGTTACTTTTTCCTTATCCTTTTTCTCCCGCTTTCGCTTCTCTCAGCGGGATTAGTTCGACCATCGGCTTTTATTTCGGCTGCGCCTCATAAAAGCCGGGTCTCACTAACTTTTTCCTTTTTACTTTTTACTTTTTACTTTTTACTTTTTACTTCCGGTCCCTGAGCGTAGTAGAAGGATTACTTTCTACTTCCGTTTCCCGGGCTTAGCGAAGGATCACTTCTTTCTTCCTCATGTTCCACATCATTTTTTTTGCATCACTCTTTATCATAATTTCGCATAGGAATTAATTCAATACAATTCATGGAGAAAATAATGGTGATCGGCGCAGCCGGACAGATCGGATCAGAACTGATCGTGGAACTTAGAAAGATATATGGCGCCGCTAATGTCTGGGGTACGGATATAAAAATGCCGCCTCCGGATATTTATGAAGAGGGGCCTTTCCAGGTAATGGATGTAATGGATGACAAGCAACTCATCCACTTCATTATTCGCCACAAGATCACCCAGATCTATCATCTTGCTGCAGTGCTTTCGGGCAATGCAGAAAAACTCCCGATCCAGGCATGGAACATCAACATGGACAGCCTGATGAACATCCTTGAAGTGGCCCGTATGGTGGAGGATGTGAAAAAGGTATTCTGGCCCAGCTCCATAGCGGTATTCGGTCCGACCACCCCGCGCGTATCCACCCCGCAGCTTACTGTTATGGAACCCATTACGGTGTATGGGATTTCGAAACTGGCAGGTGAAAGGTGGGCTGATTATTATTACAATAAATTCGGGGTGGATGTAAGAAGTGTTCGCTATCCCGGCTTGATCAGTTATAAAACTGAAGCTGGCGGGGGAACTACAGATTATGCCGTGGAGATTTTCTATGAAGCGATAAGAAAGGGAAAATACGAATCTTTCCTACAGGCCGGAACTGCACTTCCAATGCTCTTTATGCCCGATGCGATAAAGGCTACGATAGACCTGATGGAATGTGAAAGATCAAAACTTACCATCCACAGCAGTTACAACCTGGGTGGTTTCAGCACTACCCCTGAAGAGGTGGCTGCTGAAATAAAAAAGCATATTCCTGGATTCAAAATTACTTATAAGCCCGATTTCAGGCAGCAGATTGCCGATTCATGGCCCCAGAGTGTAGACGATACCATCGCAAAAATGGATTGGGGTTACGAGGTAAAGTATGACCTGCCAAAGATGACTGAGATTATGCTTGCTGAGATCAGAAAGAAATTAAACCTATAAAACCAAAAGAGCATGTACGGAAAAATTAAAGAACACCTCCAGAGGGAGATCAATGGGATTCGTGAGGCTGGCTTGTACAAGAATGAAAGGATCATTACTTCCCCGCAGGATGCAAAAATAACCATCAGTACCGGTGAGGAGGTACTTAATTTTTGTGCAAACAATTACCTGGGCTTATCCAATCACCCTGAACTTATAAAAGCCGCCAAGGATGCACTCGACAGCCATGGATTTGGAATGTCATCGGTACGGTTTATCTGCGGAACCCAGGATCTGCATAAAACCCTGGAGAAGAAGATCGCTGAATTTTTTGGTACTGAAGACACCATCCTGTATGCGGCAGCCTTCGATGCCAACGGGGGCGTATTTGAACCTCTGCTTGGCGAGGAGGATGCCATAATCTCTGATTCCCTGAATCATGCCTCAATCATCGATGGCGTTCGTTTGTGCAAGGCCCAGCGCTACAGGTACAACAATGCAGATATGGACGACCTGGAAGAACAGCTGAAGGCAGCACAGGCACAAAGATACAGGATCATTGTAAGTGATGGAGTTTTCTCGATGGACGGGAATGTTGCACCCTTGGATAAGATGTTGAAGCTTGCTGAAAAATACGATGCCATGGTAATGGTGGATGAATGTCATTCGGCCGGTGTTGTTGGAAAGACCGGACGCGGCGTAACGGAACTATTTAATGTACGTGGCCAGGTGGATATTATCACGGGAACGCTCGGAAAAGCCTTCGGTGGTGCGATAGGAGGGTTCACCACAGGTCGCAAAGAGATCATCGAAATGCTCCGCCAGCGATCAAGACCTTACTTATTTTCAAATTCATTACCACCAAGTGTGGTGGGTGCCGGGATAAGGATGTTTGAAATGATGTCGGAAACTACTGAACTGCAGGAAAGGCTTCACGAGAACACCAAATTCTTTGTTGGCGGAATGAAAGCTGCAGGATTTGATATTAAACCAACATCCTCGGCGATTTGCGCTGTTATGCTTTACGATGCAAAACTTTCGCAGGATTTTGCTTCAAAATTGCTTACGGAGGGCATTTATGTGATCGGATTCTATTTCCCCGTGGTTCCAAAAGGTCAGGCCAGGATCCGCGTTCAGCTTTCGGCTGCACACAAACGTGAGCACCTGGAAAAAGCTTTGTACGCATTTAAAAAAGTTGGACAGGAATTAGGTGTAATATAGCGATTTAACCTTTCCTGCTTCGAAGTCCAAAGTCGGATAATAGTAGCAGGAAAGTAGCAATAACACCGGCAATAAACCCAGTGGTAAGGACTGGCGCGATTTCAGGCAGCTTAATATTGAATTCCGGTAATCTGAAAAGTGGTTCCCTGGCACTGTCATCAATTCCAAGTCCAATGATTATAAGCAGAATGATGAATACTGCTGCGATAGTAATCCCCACTCTTTGATTTAAAATTGGTTTATATCCTGAACGAACAGGGATTGAATCAATTTTGTTCAACACTTTTTCAGTGAAACCATCCGGTGCCCTGAGAGGTCCGTTTTCCTTCATTATTTCTCCAAGTCTCTTATCCTTTTCCATGGTCATAAGATTGAATTAACTTCTGTTTTCAATTGTCTGCATAACTCGGCACAGATCTTTTGCCTTGAGCGATGCAGTTTTACCCTTATGTTACTGCTGCTTAAACCTGTTACTTCTTCAATTTCCTCCAGCGAAAGATCTTCATAATAGTATAGTGTTATCACCAAAGCATCCGTTTCGGGAAGGCTTTCAATCGCTTTCTGAACAAATTTTGAACGATCTCCGCCCTTAAGTTCATGGATTGCATCCAATGCTCCTTCATCAATTGAATCAGCAGGAATGTGGTCCACAAGATCTATGACTTTTACCTTTTTTCTTAAGATACTTATGCAATGATTGTACGTTATCCTGTATACCCATGTTGAAAATTTTGACCTTCCCTGGTAGTTACCAATGGACCGGTAAACCTTCACAAAAACATCCTGTGCAGCTTCCTGTGCATCTTCCACTGAACTTAGCATTCTTACGCACATTGTATAAACCATGTCTTTATACTTGTCGACGATCCAGGAAAAAGACTGCTTATCTCCCTGTAAGACCTTCTCGAGGCAATATTTCTCGGTATTCTCGTGCATCTGTAATATATGACGCCTGAATTGAAAGAACGTTACAGAAATTTAACATAAAGTGTAACATGAATTTTAGATTCGGCGTCATAAGAGAAAGTTCATTATTCAAATTAAATAAATTATTATGGAAGACATTTTGATTTCACTCGCAGCATTTGCGTCGATATTCGGGATTGTTTATGTGGTGATAACTGCAAGAAACAGGGAGCGTTTATCAATGCTCGAAAAAGGTTTCAATCCACTCGAATTCAAACCCAAAAGCAACAATAGTGGCCTTCTTAAATGGGCCTTGCTGATCGTCGGATTAGGTCTGGGATTCTTTGTTGGAAGTGTAATAGAGAACTACACAACCATTAAGGAGGAACCGGCATATTTTGGTTCTGTATTATTTTTTGGAGGCTTAGGACTGCTTATTGCATATCTGATGTCAAAAAAGAACCCGGTCGAGTAAATAATACCTGAAAATAGCATCCCCTGGTTTGCTTTCGGGTATTTATTTTTCCCTGCAGATCTTTTGAATAGAATATATTTTACCGTCTGCAAAGGATTCGAAGATTAATGGTATAAAAAAAGCCGGCTTACGCCGGCTTTTCTATTGGAGAGTTATGCTACAAACTACCCGCATTTCGAAGAGCCGCAATCCGTACATATCAGGCAGCCCTCCTGGTAAATTAAATGTTCTGAACCACAGTCGGTACAATTCTTGCCTTTTACATGGGTTCCATCCGGAATATATTTTTTCAGTGCACGTGCAACTCCGGCTGACCAGGTGTTTATCGTATCATCATCCAGCCTCAGTGAAGTGATAAGATCTACAGTATCAACAATTGGCATACCATGTCGTAAAACTCCGGATATCAGTTTTGCATAGTTCCAGAATTCACTGTAGAACTGATGCGACAAACCACCCATCGTTACCTTGTATCCGTATTTATCAATATACTGGAAGTCGTAACGCGTCTCTCCGCTGTCCTCCTTGGTTTTGATGATCTTTCCTGTCTTGATGGATCCCGGAATAGGGAAGTTATCATCTTCCTTTTTTCCAGTGAAGATCTCGTAAGGCTTGCCATCGATCAGTCCGATGAATGCGATCCACTCCTCATCATTATTTTTGAAGCGAAGGATATCAGCATCAAGGATCCTGGGCCTCTTTTTTGGAAATGGGGAATCTGATTTGCGGTCCTTTTCAGTGGAAGCAACCAACACTCCTGACCTGGATCCGTCCCTGTAGACCGTAACACCCTTGCATCCATTTTTCCATGCTTCTATATAAAGTTCACCTACCAGGGATTCCGTAGCATCGGAAGGTAAATTTATGGTGACACTGATCGAATGGTCCACCCATTTCTGAACACGGCCCTGCATCTTTACCTTGGACACCCAGTCCACATCATTTGAGGTGGCTTTATAATAGGGGGATTTTTTTACCAGTTCTTCGACTCCCTTGTCATCGTATTTCTTTACTGCTTCCGGATTATATCCATTGATCTTTAGCCAGTTGAGGAAGTTGTGATGAAATACGTTGTATTCTTCCCAGCTGTCGCCAACCTCATCCACAAAACTTACACTGGCATCCTTATCATTCGGATTTACCTTCCTTCTTCTTTTATAAACTGGCAGGAATACCGGTTCAATTCCTGAAGTTGTTTGTGACATCAGGCTGGTAGTTCCTGTCGGAGCAATGGTAAGCAAGGAGATGTTCCTCCTGCCGTACTTTTTAATGTCTTCAATAAGCTGAGGATCTTCTATTGCCAATCGGTTAATGAATGGATTATCAAGCTCTTTCCTTGCGTCGAAGACCCCGAATGGTCCACGTTCTTTTGCCATATTCATGCTGGACCTGTATGCCTCAATAGCCAGGGTTTTATGCACTTCTTCTGAAAAGTCGACTGCATTTTCGCTTCCATAACGTAAACCCAGTGCTGCAAGCATATCTCCTTCGGCGGTTATACCAACACCTGTTCTTCTTCCTTCTAATGCCTTTCTCCTTATATTTTCCCATAGGTTGATCTCTACCCGCTTTATCTCTTCATCCTCAGGATCTTTCTTTATCTTGTCGAGGATGGCCTCGATTTTCTCAAGTTCCAGGTCGATGATATCATCCATCATACGCTGCGCATAACCCACATGAGTTTTGAATTTTTCCCAGTTGAAAACCGCCTTATCAGTAAACGGCTCCTCAACATAACTGAACAGGTTGATGGCAAGTAAACGACAGCTGTCATAAGGACACAGCGGTATTTCGCCGCATGGATTGGTGGAAACGGTTCTGAAGCCCTTATCGGCGTAGCAATCAGCTACTGATTCGCTTGCAATGGTGTCCCAGAAAAGAATCCCTGGTTCAGCTGATTTCCATGCATTGTGAACGATCTTTGACCATAGCTGACGAGCATCAATCTCTTTCACATAAACCGGTTCACCCGAGTGAATTGGATACTGTTGCTTATACATTTCACCACTGACAACGGCCTTCATAAAGTCATTATCTATGCGCACGGATACATTTGCCCCGGTGACTTTGCCAGATACAAGCTTTGCATCAATAAAATGCTTGTAGGGATACAAGTCCTGCCAGATGTTTG
>CAYSAH010000044.1:0-14631 GCA_964428945.1 uncultured Bacteroidaceae bacterium
CTGACACCTTTTTTTCCCCTGACCATAAAAAGCCCTGTGATGGCAAGTAGAACCATGGAAAGACCAAAGAGGTCTGCAAAATACGTCCATAGTTTTTTTGGTTTGTTATAATGAAGAAAATTCATTTCCCTGAAAATCTTCCTGTTCCTGATCTTAACTATTAGAGCCTCTCCGGATGCAAGGTCAATATTTATATGCCCGGACTTTAGATAGATCAACAAGGAATTTTCAGTTGGGAAATAATATTGCTTGTAATTTTCCTTTTCACCGGTCAGCTCGAGTACATTCTGTATATATTCCTTCGTGACCTCACTCTTTTCAACAGGACTAAGGCCTTCAACTGCTTCTGATTTTTCGATGTATGAAGGAGTCCAGTGCCTGGCAATATGGTGGTTCAGTGCAATTCCTGAGACTCCGTATATAATTGCCATACCAAAAAATAAATAACCAAGCTCCCGGTGTATCCACCGGTTCAACTTCCTCCATTTCATAAATTGAATTTTACTTGAGCAGTGGTAAATTATTAATCAACGATCTCCTTATAGGATGTCGCTTCGATATGGTAGGTAATATTTGTGGTACACATTTCCGGAACCTTGCTTGTGTCGACTGGAGTTTCACATTCCTCATCTGCTTTGGCATCCCCTTCATGTTCTTCAGCTTCCATATTATCGACTACAGAAGCTACCAGCTTGCCCGTAACCTCGACGCTGCTTCCTTCAAGTGCAATATCAAATTCCGGTATTGATTCAGTAACAAGGACCAGGAGAGTTATATCCAGGGAATCATCTGAGATGAACATTTTCTGTCCTCCGTGCTTGCATACATGAGATACCATTCCAGTAACTGACACTACTTTATCCTTAAGTTCACCTGAAGAAGCAACAAGTTCGCTTAAGGACAGGGTTTTCACACCTTCGTTTGAAACATCGGATTTTTTATTTACTGAATTACAAGATACAAGAACAGAGACCAGGGCAATAATTGACAGGATTTTTTTCATGGTTCAATGAATTTTAAGTTCTAACAGATTAATAGTATGCAAACTTATTAATTTTTCAGTTAAAACTGGCTAAACATTCCTGAACTGAGTCATAGATCTCGAAAATATTGTGCAGCTGAAGCAATTCAAAGAGTTCCTTTACCTCTTTGGAGACATTGCAGATCTTAAGCTCGCCATAATTATTGTTGGCTGCTTTCATAACTGTAAGAAAAACACTGAATCCGGAACTGTCGATAAATTTTATTCCTGTAAGATCTATCATCAACCTGGTATTGGGTTTGTTGAAATAACCCATTAACTTTTCCTTAACAGGCTCAGTGATCAAAGCATTGAACCTGTCCTGGTCCTTAAAGGAGGCTACCAGTATACCTTTGTTCTCGCTTATTTCGATCATATGTTTGTTTATTTATTTAAGTAATTATCAAGTTCCTCAATTGCTGTATTTGAATTTTTTATGAATATATCAATAATTTCACCATATGTTTCCACCTCAAGTTCCTCTTTCGCCTTAATCTCAAGATTTTTTAACATTTCAGCCTCCTTTGCCATCCCCATTACTGCTACAGATGACTTGGCTTTATGCGCTGCTCTCGAAAGGTTCAGGAAATCGGATTTCTCAAGAAGCTCAGGCATTTGCACAGAAAATTCCAGAATTTGTTCCCTGAATATTTCAGCCATTTCACGAATGAAATTCTTATCATCGTCCGACATGGACCTGAGATATGAAAGATCGGTTATCATTAATGGTCTGAAAGGTTGATAAAAAAGTAATAATCACTAAAATTATTTTTTTATTTTTAGAAAAGAAACCCTTTTACATATAATTTAGTTTATTATTAGGAAGTATTTCATGAATTTAGCTTTTTGATTTTAATTAATTCTTCTCTTTAAGGTCAGATATATATTTCTACAATTACAAATTGAAACGAAGGATCGAATGAAAAGAACACTAACAGTTGCCGGATTCATATTGCTTTTTTCCATGCTTGCCCAGGCGCAGCTTACAGTTAAGGAGAAAAGACAGATGGAACGTTTGTATAATGCCGGTGTAGAACAAATGGTGAACCATAATTATGTGGATGCAGTCTCATCCTTTGACAAGTGCCTGGAATTCGATAGGACAAATGCAAAAGTATACCTTCACAGGGGAAGGATAAAAGCAGCCCTGGGTAATTATGCTGAAGCGCTGAAGGACCTCGGCGATGCGATCAACTATGACAGGGACCTTGGTGAAGCCTATTTTTATAAAGGTTACTTCATGTTTGGGAAGGATACAACAGGTGCCAGTGTGGAGCTCCTTGAAATGTCTCTTGAAAAAGGATTTGAATTAGCAGAAACATACTATTACATTGGTTTGAATTACCTTCTTAATGGGAAGGACGACAAAGCACTTATCAATCTGAACAAGGCGATTGATATGAAGGATAATTATGCCCTGGCTTATCACGATCGTGCCGGCATCAAAAGAAGGCTCGGAGATTACAATGGTGCATTGTATGATTATAAAACTGCGGTGAATTATATGGAGGATTTTCCCCTTGCTTATAATAATATGGGTTCTGTAAAAATTATACTTGGTGATTACCAGGGAGCTATCGAAGATTTTACTACAGCGATTTCCCAGGATCCTGACTTATTTTTGGCATATAATAACAGGGGGTATGCAATTTACCAGTTGGGAGACTATGACAGTGCATTTATAGATTTTTCCCAGGCAATGGAACTGTATCCAGGATTTATGGAGGCGAAGCTGAATTCAGCAAGTGTAATGAGCAAGCGAAATGAACTTGAAGCTGCCATAGAATTGCTTGATGAAATAGTCGCTGAAAATCCGGAAATTGGTTTGATCTATCTTAACAGGGGACTCGTCAAGGAGATGACAGGCGACCTCATCGGTGCCTGTGAAGACTGGAATAAGGCACTTCAGAAAGGGGAAGACCTTGCTTCGGAGTATTTAAAAGAATGTAAATAAAAAAATACACACATCATGACTGGCAGGAAATCGGTTCTATTCATTTTTATCATATTCTTCAGTTCTTCAGTCTTTGCACAGGAAGTTGTCGAGATTAAAAAGAAGGAATTTAGAAATTCAGATCAGACTCAGGGTTTCAAGGAGGCATGGAAAAGTATCCGGGAGGGAGATAAATATTATGAAATGGGCGAAGGCACTTATACCCTTGCCCGAGACCATTATCGTTTTGCCCAACAATATAATGGCAATAATGCGGAATTAAATTACAAGATTGGGATCTGCTATCTATTCAGTGATTATAAAATAAAAGCTATTGACTACTTTTTAAAGGCATATGATCTAAAACCAGGCGTAAGTCCTGAAATCAAGCTTCTTATAGGGCAATCCTATCAGCAGATTATGGAATTCGATAAGGCTAAGGAGTTTTATATGGAATATAAGCAGCAACTGACTGCCAGGGAGGATATTATTTCCATAAATAGCCAGGTTGATAAGCTTATTATTGAGTGTTCACATGGGAAAACGATCACTCAGAGTCCTAAGCGGGTGATTATTCAAAACCTTGATGAAGGGATTAATTCCCAGTACGATGATTATAATGCAAGGTTTTCGTTTGGTGATACAGCATTGTATTTTACCTCCAGAAGACCATTAGATGAAAAGAAATCGAAGCGAAACGAGTTCGACAATAAATATTTTGAGAACATCTTCACCAGTTCAGTATTAGAGGGTGGTTTTGTTAATACAAGACCAATGGGAAAACCCTTTTCAGAAAAGGGGAACCAATCCATTGTTGGAGTAATTCCTGATGGAAGCGGAGTATTTGTATACCTTGGAGCTGAGGATGGGGGGGATATCCAGAAGGTGAATTACAGGGCGGAAAAAGGTAAATGGGAAAAGCCAAAATCAATGTCAAAATTTATAGGTACTGATGCTGAAGAGACAACTGCAGCAATGATGCCTGGTGGAAAAGAGTTATATTTCATCTCATCGAATCCTGAATTATCTTTGGGCGGTAAGGACATTTTTGTTACAAAGATGAATGCAAAGGGCAAATGGAGTAAGCCTCAGTCTGCAGGAGGTTTGTTGAATTCAAAATATGATGAGGAGGGGATCTTTATTTCCACGGATGCGAAAACACTATATTTTGCCTCAAGGGGCCACACCTCAATGGGGGGCTTTGATATTTTTATGAGCAAGATGACAGCAGACGGAACCTGGGGTGTGCCTGAAAATTTGGGATATCCCATCAATACACCGGAGGATGAGGTTTTTTATGTTACGGACAGCTCCGGAATATATGGCTATTATTCCGCTATAAAGGAGGGAGGCTACGGAGGCAGGGATATCTATAAAATTATTGCACTGGGCTCGGAAAAGGAGGTATCAACCCTTCCAAAGGATAAATTGATAGCAGGAATGGATTATCCTGAAAGAAATCCTTTCCTCACTTTACCGAATACCTTGACTATTGACACTACACTGATGCTATCCGGTCATGTTAAGGATACCATAGGTGGTGCAGATACGACCATTTTTGCAGGATTAAGTTTCATGGATCCGTCGAATGGAGAAATTGTTGCCAGGGCCATGACCGGCACCGATGGCATATACCGGGCGAGAATTCCAAAATCAGGTGTATACGGGATTGAGATCAATGCCACAGGTTACCTCTATTACCTTGACATTATTGACCTTTCAGGACTGAACCCTGATGAACCGGCTGAAAGGGATTTTTATCTTCAGCGCATCGAGGTGGGCACCAAAGTTGTACTTGATAACATATACTTTGAGACTGGCAAGTCCGTTCTTACAGTCAATTCTTATGAGGCACTTGACCAGGTAGTAAGGTTCCTCGAAAACAATGAATCTGTCAGGCTTGAAATATCCGGACATACAGATAATACCGGATCACTTAAGACAAATACGAACCTTTCCCAGGCCCGTGCGAAAGCAGTTGTCGACTATATAGTAAAAAGTGGCATTGATGGTGGAAGGCTTGAATACAAGGGATATGCAGATTCCCAGCCGGTTGCTGAAAATAATACTCCGGAAGGTCGGGAACGCAACAGAAGGGTTGAGTTTAAGGTTTTAAGTAAATAGAGGTACATCAGCTAATTTGAGGTCTCGCTAAGGTATTGCCCCCCGACTGCACTTGGGGATACCCTGACTTTCCCTAAATAGGTTTGACCGGTTTCGATCCGCTCAGTGGGATTAGTTCGACGTGAATCCTATTTTCCCTGCTATTAAACAATAAAATTCATAATAGAAAATACTACTTTTGCCTATCTTATTTCTGTATTGCAAATCCTGAACTATACTATGAAGAAAACAGTGTTTTTTGATTCCCATGTTGAACAGGGAGGGCGTATGGTCCCCTTTGCCGGGTTTGAAATGCCGGTTGAATTTTCCGGGATTAAAAATGAGCATAACAATGTTCGAAATAATGTCGGGGTTTTCGATGTTTCTCACATGGGAGAAATATGGATTACAGGAAAGAATGCTTCAGCCTATATCCAGCATCTTACGTCCAACGATATCCAAAAACTTACCCCGGGAAAGGTTCAGTATTCTTGTTTTCCAAATGGCAGGGGAGGAATAGTCGACGACCTTCTGGTTTATATGTTCAATGATGATCGTTACCTGCTTGTAGTAAATGCATCTAATACTGAGAAGGACTGGTTATGGATGCTTAAAAACAAGGTTGAAGGACTTTCACTTAACAATGAATCTGAAAGTACTTCCCAGCTTGCGGTGCAGGGACCAAACGCTACAAGGGTATTGCAGAAGATCACATCTGTTGATCTTTTATCTGTTCCATATTTTCATTTTGTTGAAGGTGACATGGGAGGGAAAGAACATGTAATTATAAGCAATACAGGATACACCGGGGCGGGGGGATTTGAGCTCTATTTTAAAAATGAGGATGGGCCGGCTATTTTAAATGCAGTAATGGACGCAGGAAAGGAATTCGGGATACTTCCTGCAGGTCTGGCATCAAGGGATACACTTCGACTTGAAAGTGGATTTTGCCTGTATGGAAATGATATAGATGATACGACTTCTCCTCTTGAAGCTGGACTAGGCTGGATCACAAAATTTGTGGATGGGAATAATTTTATTGACAGGGAATACCTTGAGAAGCAGAAAGCTGAGGGGCTGAAAAGGCTTTTGGTTGGATTTGAATTGAATGAAAGAGGTATACCCAGGAAGGATTACCCGATTGTTAAAGAAGATGGGGAACCGATCGGGGTTGTTACCTCAGGAACAATGTCCCCTTTAACATCAAAGGCCATCGGTATGGGTTACGTGGAAATTCCGTACAGCAAAACGGGTACGACCATATATGTAAGTATCAGAAATAAACAGATCCCGGCAACGATTGTAAAACCCCCGTTTTTATAATTGAACGATTAATGCAGAAAATTGAGGTATGCTTTAGTCCGGCACTCTATAGTGATTATGAGAATAAGGATGCGATAGTTGTAGTTACTGATATTCTAAGGGCAAGTTCTGCAATAGTCACAGCTTTTATGAATGGAGTAAAACGGATTATTCCTGTGGGAACGCTTGAAGAGGCAAAATCTTACAAGGAAAGAGGTTACATGGTAGCAGCGGAACGTGATGGAATTGTCAGGGATTTTGCAGATTTTGGAAATTCGCCCTACAATTTTACAAGGGAAAGGGTACATGATAATGAGATCATCTATTCAACAACAAACGGTACCCAGGCTATCAATCTTGCTTCCAGCGGATATGAGGTTCTGATCGGTGCATACCTGAACATAAGCGCACTTGCCGAATATATTATTTCACAAAAGAGGGACCTGCTCATATTGTGCGCAGGTTGGAAGAATAAATTTAATCTTGAAGATACATTATTTTCCGGTGCCCTGACTGAACTGGTATTAGCAGACAGTAACTTTGAAACGATTTGTGATTCCGCCAAGGCCTCAATGGACCTGTTCAACCTTGCAAAGGGAAATTTAACAGAGTATATAGATAAGGCAGCTCAGCGTCACAGGCTGAAAAAGAATGGATTGGATGATGTAATAGAATATTGTCATCTTTTTGACAGAACCGGGCTTATACCGCGCTTTGAGAAGGGAAGTATTATGATCATTAATAAATCGGACTAAAACCCATTGTTAACTTTTAGTTTATAACTAAAAGTTATACTTTTTGTTAGGATTTTTCGAATAACTATCTTTACTGTTATTAAAATAACGATATAACAATTAAATCAATTCATATGAAGAAGCACAATTTTTATGCGGGACCTTCCATTTTGTCAGAGTATACCATTAAGGAGACATCAGCTGCAGTACTTGATTTTGCGGGGATGGGTTTATCAATAATGGAGATATCACACAGGAGCAAGGAATTTATTGCAGTTATGGACGATGCCATCCGACTGTTCAAGGAACTTCTTGATATCCCGGAGGGTTACTCTGTTCTATTTCTCCAGGGTGGAGCAAGTATGCAGTTCTGCATGGTGCCTTACAACCTTTTATCGAAAAAAGCTGCTTATCTGGATACAGGTTCATGGGCGTCAAATGCCATTAAGGAGGCAAAGGTATTTGGTGAGGTAAATGTTGTTGCTTCCTCGAAGGAATCTGTTTATTCATATATTCCAAAAGGATACAAAGTTCCCGGAGATGCCGATTATTTCCACATTACTACAAACAATACTATCTACGGAACCGAAATAAAAAAAGATATTGATTGTGAGATTCCTCTTGTTGCTGATATGTCTTCTGATATTTTCAGCCGTCCAATGGACGTTTCCAAGTATGCATTGATCTATGGTGGTGCGCAAAAGAACCTTGCCCCTTCAGGGGTGACCTTTGTCATCATAAAAAATGAGATCCTTGGAAAGGTTGACAGACCTATACCGACAATGCTAAATTACCAGACTCATATTGACAAGGAATCGATGTTCAACACTCCTCCGGTTTTACCGGTTTACTCAGCCTTGAAGACTCTTGAATGGTATAAGAAGTTGGGTGGTCTTAAGGCTATGTACAAAGTGAACCTGGAGAAAGCTGAAGTTCTGTATAATGAGATCGAAAGGAATAAATTGTTCAAATCAAATATTAAGGATCATGATGATCGCTCTATAATGAATGTTACTTTCGTAATGGAGGATAATTATAAGGATCTCGAATCTGAATTTAGTACTTTTGCATCCGGAAAAGGACTTGTGGGTCTTGAAGGCCACAGGTCCGTTGGAGGTTTCAGGGCCTCCATTTACAATGCCATGCCTGTTTCCAGTGTCAGGGTTCTTGTGGATGCAATGAAAGAATTTGAACAGAAGAAATAAAAAATAAGGATATGACAAAAGTATTGATAGCCACCGATAAACCATTTTCAAAGCAGGCAGTTTCAGAGCTTAAGCAGGTTTTCGAATCAGCCGGTTACGAGATTGCATTGCTTGAAAAATATACAGCAAAAAGTGAACTTCTCGCAGCAGTTTCTGATGCAGAGGCAATTATAATCAGGAGTGATATAATTGATAAAGAGGTAATAGAAGCTTCACCCAGGCTGAAAATTGTGGTTCGTGCAGGTGCCGGGTATGACAATGTTGATCTTCAGGCAGCTACCGACCATAATGTCACTGTTATGAATACACCCGGACAAAATTCAAATGCCGTAGCTGAATTGGTATTTGGAATGTTGATCTACCTGAACAGGAATGGATTTAACGCAACTACTGGACAGGAACTCAGGGGAAAGAAGATCGGGATACATGCCTATGGCTATGTAGGGAAGATCGTTGCCCTGATCGCAAAGGGAATGGGTATGAAAGTGTTTGCCTTTGATCCCTTCGTTGATAAGGTGCTTATTCAGAATGACGGGGTTACCTGCGTGGATTCTGTTGAGGAGCTTTATTCAAAATGTCAGTATATTTCCCTTCATATACCTGCAAATTCCCAAACCAGGGAATCGATCAATGAAAAATTATTGTCACTCATGCCTCAGGGAGCAACTCTTGTAAATACTGCACGTAAGGAAGTCATCGATGAAGCCGGCTTGCTTGCTGTAATGGAAAAAAGAGAAGATTTCCGATATTTGTCAGACATCGCGCCTGATTGTAAGCAAATCATCGAGGAAAAGTTTCCCGGCAGATACTTTTTCACTCCAAAAAAGATGGGTGCGCAGACTGCAGAAGCAAATTTGAATGCTGGAGTTGCAGCAGCAAGGCAGATTGTTGGTTTTATCGAAAAGGGTGATGCCACCTTTAAAGTGAATTAGTATTATCTCTAAATTATTTATTTATGGCAGTAATCAAACCATTCAGGGGGTTTCGCCCCCCGGCTGATCATGTGAAGGATGTTGCATCCAGACCTTATGATGTATTAAATTCTTCAGAAGCCCGTGTTGAGGTTCAGGGAAACCCACATTCATTCCTCCATGTGGTAAAGCCGGAAGTTGACCTGGACGAAGGAATTGACCTCCATAGTGAAATTGTTTACAATACAGCCAGGGAAAGCCTGAAGAAACTCATCAGTGATGGTTTTTTTGTGCAGGATGAAAGAGAACTTTTTTATGTTTATGCTCAAACTATGTTTGGCAAAACTCAATATGGAATTGTCGGATGTGCATCTGTTGATGATTATTTGAATGAGGTTATCAAGAAGCATGAACTGACCAGGCCCGACAAGGAAGAGGACAGGATGAACCACATCCGGGTTACTAATTTCAATGCAGAGCCGGTTTTCTTTGCTTATCCTGACCATAAAGGTATTGATTCAATAGTGAACAGGGTTATAAAAGAGAAGCCTGTCTACGATTTTGTAACCAGCGACAAGGTTGGACATCATTTTTGGTTGATCTCAAAGGAAAAGGATATTGCAGCCATAGTACAATACTTTGAAAAGGATATTCCCTTCACTTATGTAGCAGACGGCCATCACAGAACTGCTGCGGCTGCGCTTGTTGGAAACGAGAGAAAGAAAAACAATCCGAAACATACCGGGGATGAAGAGTACAATTTTTTCCTGGCTGTACATTTCCCTGAATCACAGCTTACGATTATTGATTACAACCGTGTTGTAACCGATCTGAACGATCTTACTACCAAACAGTTTTTAAGTGAACTAGATAAAGGCTTTGTTGTTACACAATTAGGGAAGGAGATTTTTAAACCTGAGGAGCCTCATACTTTTAGCATGTACCTGGAGGGAAACTGGTTTTCCTTAAAGGCAAAACCCGGGACATACAACGACAATGATCCGATAGGCTGCCTGGATGTTACAATTTTATCTGAACAGGTATTGAAACCTGTATTGAATATAACAGATCTCAGGAAATCAAAAAGGATTGATTTTGTGGGGGGTATCAGGGGACTGGAAGAGTTAAAACGACTGGTGGACCAGGGTATAATGGAGGTTGCTTTTGCATTGTATCCTGTTTCTATGAAACAACTAATGGATATTGCTGATAACGGATTGATCATGCCTCCTAAAACTACCTGGTTTGAACCAAAACTAAGAAGCGGACTTGTGATACATTCACTTGATTAAGGGATGAACATTGTTCAAAACCTGGAAAATATAAAATCTGCTCTGCCGGAAAACGTTGTGCTGGTAGCAGTTTCGAAAACCAAACCTGCAGATATGGTTCATAAGCTGTTTAATGCAGGTCATCTCGATTTCGGGGAAAATAAAGTTCAGGATCTTGTCTCAAAATACGAAGAGCTGCCCAAAGAGATCAGGTGGCATATGATCGGTCACCTGCAGTCAAACAAAGTAAAATATATTGCCCCTTTTATTCACCTCGTTCACGGGGTCGACAGCCTTAAATTACTTTCGGAGATCAATAAGGAGGGAGCCAGGAATGATCGGGTAATAAATTGCCTTTTTCAGATCCATATTGCAATCGAATCAACAAAATTTGGATTGTCCGTGCAAGATCTCGAGGAAATTTTAAAAAGCCTGGAATTCAGGAAGATGGGATTTGTTAACATCAGGGGGTTAATGGGCATGGCAACTTTTACAGATGATTCTGAACTTGTCAGGAGTGAGTTTAAAAATCTAAAACGTATATTTGAGAAGGTTAAAACTGATCATTTTCAGGATTCCCCTGATTTCTCTGTTTTATCTATGGGAATGTCCGGTGACTATCCCATAGCATTGGAGGAGGGAAGCAACATGATCCGAGTGGGGAGTTTAATTTTTGGCCCGCGATATTATCCTTAAAATATTATGTTATGGTCGATCTATCAGTAAAATATGCTGGATTAGAGCTTAAAAGTCCTATTATAGTTTCCAGCAGCGGACTTACAAGTGCTGTTGCCAGAATAAAGAAAATAGCAGAAGCAGGAGCAGGAGCCGTTGTTCTCAAATCACTGTTTGAGGAACAGATCCGATTCGAGATCGGAAATATGGAAACCGGAGGTGATTATCCCGAAGCAGCAGACTATCTTAAAACCTATGCAAGAGATAATTCTGTTAATGATTACCTCAAATTGATAAAGGATGCTAAAAATGAAGTTTCAATTCCGGTAATAGCCAGTGTAAATTGCTATTCCAATGATGAATGGGTGGACTTTACAGTTCAGATGGAGGAGGCAGGAGCAGATGCCATTGAGTTGAACATCTATTACCTCGCAAATGACAAGAAAAAAGATCCAAGGGAATATGAAAATGTATATATGCAGATTCTTGAATCTGTAAAGAAAAAAGTCAAAATCCCGGTAATGGTTAAACTGGGAATGCATTTTTCAAATCTGACCTGGATGGCAGAGCAGTTATTGATCCGGGGAGCATCGGGGATAGTACTTTTTAACAGGTTCTATGCGCCAGACATCAATACGGATGACCTGACCATGGGTTCGGCCGAAGTGTTGAGTTCTCCGGCTGATATACGTAATTCATTAAGATGGGTTGGGATCATTTCCTCAGAAGTTGAGAAACTTGATATAGCTGCATCAACAGGTGTACACAATGGACTGGGGGCTGTAAAACAGATTCTTGCAGGAGCTGAGGCAGTGCAGGTATGTTCAGTTCTTTATCGCAATGGGGTGGATTATCTAAGGGAGATCATACTTGAGTTAAAAAACTGGATGGAAAAGAAGAAATATAATTCCGTAAGTGAATTTAAAGGAAAAATGAGCTATTCCAATATAAAGGATCCCTCAGCATATGAACGGGCACAATTCATTAAGTATTTTTCAAAGATGCATTAAGACTGATCAATAATTTCGGATCAGGGCGATTAGTGTTTCAAGCAAGGGTTTTTTATCAGGGTTAATGGAGGTCATATTTGCCTTCAGTAAGGCAAGAAGCCTTACAATATCCTGGTCCTCAAGGGCCCCTATATTGCTCTCAATAACTGTAAAGGCTTCGATAGCTGTAAGATAATCATCCTTAATAAGTAAGTCAGCAAACAATAGAATATCCTTGTGATAATCCAATCCGTTTTGCCAGCAGGCAGATAAAAGTAAGCTTCTTATCGGTTCATATCTTTCATTTTTGATTGCTGAAATCAGCATTTCGGCTGCAGCTTCTGATTTCAGGTCATTGAGCAGGGAGGAACATGCAGCAATCACATTTTCATCCTCATTTTGGAGTAAAACATCAAAAACTTCAGGTAAAATTGATAGTGAACCACCCTCTCTTATCTCTTCTACAGTATCTATGATTGCCCTGGAATTCCCTGATCTTAAAATACTGATCTGTTTCTTTTCCGATTCACCTGACTTATTTTCTTGTTCCATTTTTAGGACTTAATTAGAAAGAAAATATAAATTCCGCTTATGCCGGTGGCCATTAAACCCTATCGGCCACACAATTGTTCAATATATGTCCGGGCTTCGTATTTTCCATATTGCAATGCCTTTTTAAAATCAAAACAGGCAATTTCATTATTCCCTAATTCCATATCTACGAGGCCTTTTGTGAACCATACCTCTGAATCGGAAGGATCCAGGTCAAGCGACATGGACAGGTCCCTTTCAGCATATTTAAAAGTCTTTGTGGCAGCATATGTTCGTCCCCTGTTAAAATAGCTGCGTGCACTGCCGCTATTAAGTTCCAGGGCCTTGTTAAATGTCGGTAATGCTTTAAGATACTTTCCCTGGTCATAGTAGATTTCTCCCAGGGTATTATATCCATTTTCAGAGCGAGGATAGAACCTGAGATAGAATTCAACATTCTCAAGGGCCTGATCGTAGTTGCCAAGTTGAACGTTTATTTTGCCAGATATGAGATAGTATTCAAATTCATCAGGGGCCTGCCGAAGCAGTCGTCCGCAATCTGTTTTTGCCTTTTCAAATTCTCCCTCCTCACAATACAGGTCCACCCTTTTTTTAAGAGATTCCATGTTTCTTGTATCAGCCTTTATCGATTTGTCAAGAGCATCCATTGCAGCTTTTTTGTTTCCTGAAGAGAGATAAATATCTGCCAGGTACTGGTTTACAAGCGTTCTCTTGTATCCTTTCTCATTTAATTCGTTCAGAATATTTATTGCATCAAGGTTTTCACCAGTGGATTCCAGGTAAACTACTTCTTGTAGCTGTTTGTCATATTTATTATACCATTCCCTTTCCTTCCAGAGACTTTTCCAGGCTACTGAAGTTTCAAGCCGTGCCAGATCTGCATCCAGTAAAATGTCTTTTTCGGGTTTCTTATAAAATGAGCTCAGATGCTCCCTGAGGTATTTAACTGCCAGTTCCTGATGATTTAAGCGGGCCTCTGTTTTCGCAAGCATAAGGCTCGCCATACCACCTTTTCTTTTATTAACTATTAGAAAATTTGAAATAGCATCATCATATCTTTTCAATTCAAAACTGCAGAGACCTTTGTTATAAATCACGTCCGTGTTTCCGGGATTACTTGTTTCAGCCAGATTCAGAAAATAGACAGCTGAATCGTAATTTTGCATCAGCATCAGGGACCTCGCTTTAAGGTAATTGTCATCTGTCGGCTGACCTGAAGCCAGTTGCGAAAGGAAAATTGATAATATCAGGATACGTATTCTCATTATTCAATAAATACATCGTTCTTATCACCCGCAAAAACATATATGAAACCTGTCAGTGTATAAGACTCCAGTCCACCCAGACGTGGTTCGAATACTTCACATATATAATAATAAACTCCAGGAGATACAAGTGTATTCGTCCCCAGGATCTTTCCATCCCAGTTCAGGTCTGGATCATCGGTTTGGAATACCAGCAAGCCCCACCTGTTAAATACCTGGAAATCGACTTTTTCAACATATGCAGTCCGTAAGGGAATGAACAGGTCATTGGCCCTGTCGTTATTGGGCGAAAATACATTTGGCAGTTCATAATTTGAACATTCATCGAGGCAAAGCTGACCGGATAAATCCGATTCATTGGCAAAAGAATCCACGGCGCTGATGTAGTAGCATCCGGTCAGGGTCTCTTCTGTTTTCAGGTCAATATAAGACCTGTCTGTTCTCTCTCCTTTATATTCTTCAATGAGAACAGGTTCCCCGGCCTGCGTCTGTGAATAATAAATTTTAAAGCCAACTACATCCTCTGTGCAGGTATCTGAAGGAAAACTCCAGGTAAGCTCATTGTAGAATTCATCGCAAAAGGACTGACCATTGAGCAGAGGAGTACAGGGTGCAGTTGAATCCCAGGGCTGTGTGCAATTTACATGGCTGTAGTTGGTATTCTCGTATA
>CAYSAH010000045.1:0-14625 GCA_964428945.1 uncultured Bacteroidaceae bacterium
CGGTCTGCGGTCAATGCCGCATGATGTTGCGGCGGAACTTGTTGTAATGCTTGTTGTAATAAATATTCTTGCTCTTGTGCGATCAAAGTCGCTGGTGCTTCAATTGGATTTGCTTTTAACAAGGCATGGGACGGGCTTTGGTCGGGAAAAGCCCAGATCAATAGCGATGGATGGAGCGCAGAGCTGGCCATCCCTTTTAAAACACTGAACTTCGATAAGGAAACCGATACCTGGGGTCTTAAACTGATCCGTTATCAAAAATCAAGTGAGGAAACTATTTACTGGCCGGAAGCCAACATCAATACGATCAAATTCCAGGTGTCCGATGCAGGATTGCTTACCGGACTGGAAGGCATCAGCCAGGGCCTTGGCCTGGACCTGGCCCCTTATGGCCTTGGGGGTGTAAATTTTAAGGAGCCACCCTCTCTTCCTTCGCCCATGCTGAATGCTGGTTTTGAAGCATATTACAATATAACACCGGGCCTGAAGGCGGCAATAAGCGTAAATACTGATTTTGCACAGACCGAAGTTGACCAACAGGAGATAAACCTGAGCCGCTTTTCCCTTTTTTACCCTGAAAAAAGGGATTTTTTCCTGGACGGTGCCAATTATTTTAATTTCGGAATCAATGGTGATCAAAACAACCGCTGGAATACCCGGCTCATCCCGTTTTTTACACGCAGGATCGGATTGGATGATCAAGGGAGCCCCATACCAGTGCAATACGGTGGAAAGGTCACCGGTAAGACCGGACCCTGGAATATAGGGGCGATCTATATGAAAGACCTCAGGCCCGGATGGCAGAATAGTAACTTTGCTGTTACAAGGTTTTCGCGAAACCTTGGCGAGCAGTCGCAACTGGGTATTGTCTCAACCTTCGGTAATTCCTTATTTGATACAGCGAATTTTGTTGCAGGCCTTGACCTTAAACTTGCGGGCTCAAAATTCATGGGCAACAGGAACCTCTCATTTACCGTGTATGGACTTAAATCTATCACAAATTTCGGCCAAAATAACGAGGATGCAAGCGGCCGGGACCTGTCCTATGGGGCAGAAATCTCCTATCCAAACGATAATCTTGCTTTCAGGCTTGGCCATATGCAGATCCAGGAAAATTTTGTAGCAGGCATAGGTTTTGTTCCCAGACCAGGCGTTCGCCAAAGCTATGGTGACCTTACCCTGGGATACAGGCCAGGCAAATGGGGTCTCATGCAAGTCCTTACAGGCGGGACAATTGATCACACCACTGATTTTAATGGAACTTTGCTTACCATGGAATGGAATGCAATGCCCTTACAGTTAAGGTTGCTCTCAGGCGATGGTATTAAATACAGGTTCTATTCAATCTATGAATATCTTGAAAATCCATTTACACTTTACAATGCCTATGAAATTCATGAAGGTGAATACGCCTTTGCCTGGCATATTCTCTCTCTTGAATCTGCAAAAAAACGTGAAATCTGGGGTGCTCTCGATTTCAGGACAGGAACATTTTATAATGGCTCAAGGAATGAGCTGAAACTAAAGCTTGGATATAAGATCGCAGTCCCGGTTTTTGCTGGTATTGACCTGGTCCGAAATGATGTAAGCATTGAAGGAGAAGGATTTATCGCCAATATCTACCGACTGAATCTTAACATATTGTTTAGTCCTGACATTACGCTTTACACTTTTATTCAATACGACAGCCAGTCGAACAAAATGGGCTGGCAATCCCGTTTTCAATGGATCATTAAACCCGGCCGCGAGATATTCCTTGTCTGGAACAGTATTGCAGGCGATCCATTTGAACGATACCAGATGGAGGAAGGAGCCTTGCGCCTGAAGGTCAAATACACGGTTAGGTTCTGAGCCTTTTTCTTCTATTATTTGCAGTTATTTGCGATTAAGCTGTATCGAACAGAGTTTATTTATTCGACACAAATACAGCTAAACCTATTCATAATGCAAGGCCATCGCCGGATCTGTCCTCGCACTCTTCAGTGCCGTCAGGGTAACGGTGATAAGGGCAATAATTACTGCAAGCAGCGCTGCAATGAGAAACAGCATTGGCTGAAATCCAATATTATACGGAAACCCATTCAGCCAGTCCCTGGTCATGTACCAGGCGAGAGGCCATGCTATAAGAATTGAAATTGCCAGTGAAGCCATAATACCTTTCGAAACCAGGGTAAGAATTCCCCGCTCGGTTGATCCCAGTACTTTCCTGATGCCGATCTCCCTAGTTCTGCGCTGGGTATTGTATAGGGTCATACCGAATAATCCCAGGCTCGCAATGAATACAGAGAGGATTGAAAAGATAAAGGTAATAATACCTGTTCGCTTTTCTTCTGCATAGAAATTATCATAAAATTCATCCAGGAAGATATATTGAAATGGCTCATCTTCAGTAAATTCCTTCCAGGTTTTTTCCATATGCTCCAGTGCCAGTTTTGTATTCTCCTCTCCCGGCTTTGTACGTATATTAAGGTAACCCACCCATCCCCAATCGTTTCTCTTAAGGAAGACAATCATAGGTGCAATCTCATCCTTTACTGAACTGAAATGCACGTCTTTCATCACACCAATCACTTTCAGATCCATAAAACCACCGTTCTCATCCAGCGGCCATTGGATATGATTGTTCAGCGGATCATCCAGCATAAATTTTCTGACTGCCGATTCATTGATCAGGCAGGCGGATGAATCACTTCCAAATTCCCTTGACAGGAACCTGCTTTCCGGGTTTGCCAATTCAAGCTGGTAAGTATTAAGGAAATCATAATCTGTCCAATAAGTAGTAAAAAGGAAGGTTTCACTGTTATCCTTTTCCTTTATTTTATAACCATTGTTATTGTTTGGGGAACCTAGAAAAGCTGTCGAGTTGGAAACAGCTTCAATACTGTTGTGCTTCAGGAGCTCCTTTTTAAAAGTCTCCAATTTGTCATTTCCTATAGGCCAGACACGGTCCATAACGATCATATTCTCCTTGGCAAAGCCGATATCCTTGTTGAGCATAAACCTGAATTGCCAGAAGATCACAAGTGTACCAACAATAATCACCACCGAGATTGTAAACTGAAGGACAACCAATATGGCCCGCAATCTTCCCGTTCCATTGCTGGCAAGCGCTTTGCCCTTCAGGGCTTGTATCGGTTTGAAGGATGCAAGCACCGTAGAGGGATAGAGCCCGCTGAGCAGTCCAAGAAATATTGTGAGCAATACAAAGGCAGGAAACATATACCACCTGAAAATATCTGAGACTGCAAGTGACAGGGAAGTGATCTGGTTGAATTGCCGAAGGAGTAAAATAACAAGTATCAGTGCAATTATCATCGAAATTAAACTAAGCAGGACACTCTCTGACAAGAACTGCCTGATCAGGTCCCTGCGGCTTGAACCGACTACCTTGCGCAAACTGACCTCTTTTGCCCTGCTGATTGAACGTGCAGTTGAAAGGTTCATAAAGTTTATCGAAGCTATTACGAGGATGAAAAAGGCAATGACCCCGAATATATAGAGGTAGCTTTTATTCCCGACAGGTCGGAATCCGTTATTATTCGGCATCTGGATCGTGGGATCCAGGTGAATATCGTAAAGATGCTGCAACTTCAACCCGTACCTGTCACCGCTGGCTTCAAATTCTTCAATTGTAATTCCCATGAATTGAATCAGCATAGGACGTATATGCTCAATAAGTGAGGCATTGATCTTTTCCTCTGTTACCTTAGGATCAGCATTTTCATCAAGGACAAAATACGTGAACATATTATTATTGAAGAAGCTTGGATTCCTGCTGCTCTCCAGGGTACAGTACGATGCAATGAAATCATAATAGAAATGAGATTCTTCAGGAGCCTCCTGCACAATACCTGTGACAGTGTAAATGTCATCAATCCCATTCCTGTAAATTGCTTTTCCAATTGCTTCACCTCCGGGAAAATAACGGGCTGCTGTCTCTTCAGTAATTAAAATGCTATGTGGTTCTTTTAAACAGCTAACAGGATCTCCCTCGAGTAATGGAATGCTGAACACCTCAAAAAAAGTTGAATCTGCAAAGAGGAGGTTATTCTCCAGGTGTTTGTCGGAAGGGTCGCTCCACATCAGGTCATTGCCACCGAGGTCGAAGCGGCAGTATTTTATAATCTCAGGAACCTCCGCATGGAAAGTGGGCCCGAAAGCAGCACTGTTCCATGCTCCCCTGAGCTCTTCACCGGCAATTTTGCCATCAAGGTAAAGCCGGTACATCTGTTTTCCCTGCGCATGAAAACGGTCGTAGTTCACCTCGTTAACAATGTACAGGATAATAAAAATTGAACTTGCCAGCCCGATCGCCAGGCCTGAAATATTGATAAGATTAAACGCTTTGTTTCTTCTAAGGTTTCTTAAAGCGACTTTAAAAAAGTTTTTCCACATGGTAATTTTCGTTCAGGTTATTGGCAGAAATTTATCATAAAATGTGCCACAGGCACTATTCTATTGACGATCTGAAATTTAAAATGTTACAGCCTGATAAAAATTAGTACGGATAAGGACGGAAAGTGCACGGAAACGGACAGTATAGGCTGCAGGAAATTCTCCCCTAATGGGAAATCCTTGTCTTACAGGAGTCTGAAAACTCTTGCCTGTTTCAATTTTGCTTTCACTCTTTTCCCTTGACACTCTGATTCTGATTCCCTACCTTAGCTTCGTCACTAAATCATTCATTCAATGACTTCAAAAAAATTCACAGTCGACCGCAGGCGCTTTCTCCAAATGTCAGCTGCCGCAGCTGCAGGAATAGCAATATTGCCATCATGTACCATTGGACTTGAAAATATCCCGGCTCCCCTCAAAAGAAAATTCGGAAAGATGGATTTTAATGTCACAACTCTTGGATTGG
The DNA here is from genome assembly GCA_964428945.1 of uncultured Bacteroidaceae bacterium. Lineage (GTDB taxonomy): Bacteria > Bacteroidota > Bacteroidia > Bacteroidales > M55B112. The sequence continues at coordinate 4,862 of CAYSAH010000045.1, forward strand.
GCGGACAGGCATCTCTTCAGTGGACCGGTGAGGGTATTGACCCCGTTGAGATCATAATAAAAGCATTCCAACTGGGGATCAATTATTTCGACACCTCCAATCTTTACGACAAAAGCCAGCTTCATTACGGAGAAGCGTTCCGAAGACTTAATCTTGTTCCTGACAGACCTGTGTATAACAGGAAACTCAGGGAATCGATCTTCCTTACAACAAAATCCCACATTCGCTGGGGCAATAGAAATCACCCGGAAATTGAGGGTGTGGGGAACTGGACCCAGGGGGATCATGGTGAAGGTGTGATAGGCGACCTGAAACGTTCCATATCGCAGATCTTTGGTGACGGGAAAGGAGATTACCCTTCGGATGCCTATGTGGATATGGTATTGTGTCACAGTCTGAACAACATTGCTGAAGTTGATGTGCTCTACAAGGGACTTGAAACACCTCTTGACCCAAATGGCGATTTCGGTGCATTGGTGGGACTCAGGGATTATCGTGATGGAACCAATCTTACCGGCTTAAACCCGGATGAAGAAAAATTGATCAAACATATCGGATTTTCAGGCCACAGGTCAGCTCCTGCAATGATGGAAATGATCCGCAGGGATGAATTTGAAATACTTGACGGGATGCTTATTTCTATAAATCCGAACGACAGGTTCTACCTTAACATGCAATACAACGTTATTCCTGTTGCCAGCAGAAAGGGACTTGGGATTATCGCCATGAAAGTTTTTGCCGATGGGGCAATGTATTCAAAACAGGCAGACTGGTCGAGGGAACCCTCTGATGTCGTAATGTCTGTTGGATCAGAAGAATTGCCAAGCAAACCACTCGTTGAATATGCACTGACCACCCCCGGAATTCATACAGCAATAATCGGTATCGGCCACATCGATGAAGATCCTCTGAAGGACCAGTTGATCCAGAATTATTATTCTGCCCAGGTGGAGCCGGATGCACTTAGTGAAGAAGAAAGACGAACGATAGAGGAAAAAACAGGCAAGGTGAAAGAAGGAAAAACAAATTACTTTCAATTGGAGAAGGAAGAGCTGTCTCCACCCCAAAAACTTAGGACAGAGGGCTTCGATATTGCCTGGGACACTGCCATTGCGGGAGATGAACCCATTGTAAAATATGAAGTGTATCAGGGAGACAAACTTGTGGGTGAGGTTGAGCATCTTCCCCAGATCAGTAAAACTCCTTTCTATTTTTCGAATTTTGAAGAAGGCAAAGAATACAGTGTGGCTGCAGTGGACAGAATTGGGAGAAGGGAGATGAGTGAAAAGCTCTTAACCTAGAATCATTTTAGCTTGCAGTGAAAAAAACAGGATTGTAAATCCTCATAAAATTACACAGTGAGAAAATTTGTAACGCAAAGTCACAAAGAATAAATAATAGAACCGCAAAGCCTGTTCAAAAAGGACCTTTAGCTGTAACTGTATCAGCTCCTAAGGAGTAACCGGGCATTTCTCCCCTTATGCCGTACTTTGCGGCAGGGGTGTATTCATCTGCCTCACGAAAATACCAATCGCTGGTCAATGAATCTGGTTGTGTATCTGATGTTTCAATTTTCCATCTTGACAGGACGTCTCTCATTTCTTCCAGATTTTCCATAAATGCAGGATCATTAACCAGGTTGGTCATCTGCTCCGGATCGTTCAGTACATCATATAATTCCTCCACAGGTCGGGGAGCAAGAAACACATCCGATTGAAAATCAGAAAGCAAATTTTCAGACCTTAATTTCATAAGATCTATCATCGATGGAGATGTAACAGCATCAGCAGGACCCTGGTTTGCAAATTCGGGCCTTCCATTTAGAATATACATAAACTCCTTTGACCTTACCATTCGCTCATATGCCTCATAATCGTGCCAGTTGTGCTCTGCAAAAATATAGTTTCGAAATTCGGCGGAAGGCCGGGATAGAACCGATACAAAGCTTCTTCCCTGGTAATGTTTATGAGGAGAGATACCGGCAAGCGCAGTGATCGTAGGGGCAAGGTCGATCATACTTACCAGGGCATCAGTTTCACTTCCCGGACGCTGAATTCCCCCCGGCCACCAGGCAATAAATGGAGTTTTAACTCCACTGTCATTCACCCTCGTCTTGGCCCCGGGAAATGGCCTTCCATTATCGGAACAAACAATGACCAGGGTATTCTCTGCTACACCCTGTTTCTTCAACTCCTCAACTACAAGCCCAACATAGGAATCAAATCGCTGGATCTCGTTGTAATAGGAGGCCAGGTCCTGACGTGTTGCCGGCAGGTCAGCCAATTCCGAAGGGATAGTTAACTTGTCAGGTTTGTGAGGATTTGCGCAGGTATCGGCCGACCAGTCGCGATGTGCATCGATTGATGCAAACCAGAAAAAGAAAGGTTTGTCCATTGGCCGCTCCCTTAGCATATTCAGCCAATACCTTTCTCCTCCGGGTCCGAAGTCAGTTATGGTCAGGGAATCGAAGCCCCGCATTGCCGCATCACCCATATGCCATTTTCCTGATGCAGCGGTATAATATCCTGCTTTACGCAATTCCTCCGGGAAAACAGTAAGGTGAGCAGGCAGAGGAGTATGCAACTCGGCTGAGCCTGTATTATGAGGATATCTTCCTGAAATTATGCTTGTCCGGCTGGGACTGCAACTGCTCGCTGTAAGAAAAACATTATTGAATTTCAAGCCCTCTGATGCAAGCCTGTTTATATTAGGAGTATAAACGTCGGAATTTCCATAACAGCCCATATCCTGCCATCCAATATCATCTGCGATGATGAATACAATGTTTGGAAGCTGAAGTTCAGAAGGTGAACAGGAATATACAACCAACAATACAGCAAGGATTAGAATGGACATGATCTTCATGATACTGGTTTTTAGGGTTGTAAAATTTGGTATATGAGTCTAAATTAGGAAACAAAAGCTTGTGATTCCCGGGTTTGAGCATTTTTATGCTCAAAATTCTGTCTGCGCCGAATTCAGGTCGCCCTGCCTTACCCCGGACCCATCGCAACAATCCCTTGATTCTCCAGCTTCAAATACAACACAGTCCGGCTGCTGCTCACTGCCAACTTTATCAAGTCCCAAGGTCCCTGACAACCAGCTGAATATTCTGCACACCCCGCTGTTCAAGAAGAAGGGTCTTATTGATCATTACACGATCGATTGTCTTGTCGTCAAAATATCTTATTGTTACCAGTTCAAGTCCAGTTTCATAGGAAACCTTAAATGATTCCTCGAGTTCGTCAACGACAAGCCTGACCTTCCTTTTATCGTTATTTACTATTACCTGGAAACTAACTGCAGTAGTTTGCTGAAGGTTGATCTTCAGGCCGTGTTTATGCAGAATTCCATAGATCTTTTCCAGGTTATCCTCAGCAATAAAGGAAAAATCATGCGGAGAGATCCTTATCAATACCTGGTCCATTTTGAAAATAAAGGAAGGAACAAGTTTCTCATAAGCCAGGTTACCAACCAGTGTTCCCGGGGCTTCAGGGTTAAGAAATGATTTTACATGCAGGTTGATGTTCTTATTCTGCAAAGGCTTTATGGTCTTTGGATGGATCACACTGGTTCCATAATAGGCCAGTTCGATGGCATCCAGGTAAGAGAGTTTTTCAAGAAGAATGGTATCGTCAAAGTATTTAGGGTCTGCATTGAGTACCCCTGGAACATCCTTCCATATGGTTACTGCCTCTGCCTTGAGAATGTGTGCAAGTATAGCTGCAGTGTAGTCAGATCCCTCCCTTCCGAGCGAAGTGGTCATATTACTGCTTGTAGATGCAAGGAATCCCTGGGTAACAAGGAATCTTTCCCCGTTAAAAATAAAATTCTGGTTCACCAGCCTGGTTGATAATTCCCAGTCGATCCTTCCCTCCCGATATGAATTATCGCTTTTGAGTGATTTCCTTACATCCATCCATTTTGCCTTAAGGCCGGCCTGATTCAGGTAATGAGCGATGATCTTTGTACTAAGTATCTCCCCGTACCCTATGATCTGGTCATAATCAAAATCAAAATTAAGTGTGGGTTCATTGGCAAGCCTGTCGGCCAGGTCTTCAAATTCATCATTCAAATCAACAAAAACCTTATGTCCCTTATCTGAAAACAGGCCATTCACGATCTCCATGTGATAGTCTTTCAAAATTTTATACTCCTCCTTTAGTTTCTTCTCATCCCTGCCCGCAAAGGCCTCAATAATCCTTTCAAGCGAATTGGTTGTTTTACCCATTGCAGAGACCACCACCACGATCTGGTCTGAATATCTTTTAAGGATACTCACAATATTTTTTACTGCATCAGCACTTTTAACTGAAGCGCCACCAAATTTAAAGACAAGCATTATATTCTGGTATATATTTGAAATTCGAAATGTAAAATTAGTAATAGTTTGTAAAATGTAAAGGTTTCTAGTTATAGAGACAGGAAACAATAGTGTAGAACCTGGGATCAACATATGCTATTTATAGCCTTAAAAGCACATTACCCGACAACTCAAGGGCGGATTAGCGAGTTTTATAGAAATAGTATGATCCTCTGCTTCATCATTCATTGCTCCAGGTCCAGGATTAAATCTTACTTTGCATATCTCCCTGCCTGCCCCATGACTGCTTACTGCCTGCCGGGGGGCTCTAATGATCCGGAAAAATGTAAGATATGCAGGTTCTGTATCTTTTTCTCCTTTGTGTTTCCTTGAATAACTATAAGTACACAATGGTTCGCCTTAGAGATGCGAAGGTTCAAAAAATGAAAGAATAAATATTAACAGTGAGAAATATATTCACCAAATTTAAAATATGGATCGCTCGGATTCGTCTATGAGTATAAGAGAATAAAATATGTCACCAAAGGACCAGGAAAAAATAGGCAAGGCATACACTGAGGAGCATGACAGGCTTTTGGGATATATCCGTAAAAGGATTCCTCAATATCAGGAAGCGGAGGATATACTGCAGGATGTCTTCTACCAGTTAACCCGGGGTTTTAATGAACTTGAAAAGATAGATAACCTAAGGGCCTGGATATACAGGGTGACCAATAACAGGATTATCGACGGTTTCAGGAAAAGGAAGTATGAGACTGTAAATTTCCAAAACAATGAAAGGACGGATGATGACGGACCCCTTTCACTGGAGGAAATTCTGCCGGACCTTAGCTCTTCACAGGAAGAGGAGCAATTAAAAGAATATATCTGGCAGGTGATCGACGAAACACTGGAACAACTTCCTTCAGAACAGCGGGATGTTTTTGTAATGCATGAATTCGATGAATTGAGCTTTGCAGATATTTCTAAAAAAACAGGAATCGGTGTCAACACATTGATATCGAGAAAGAGGTACGCGGTCCTTGAGTTGAGAAGCCGCCTGAAAGTTTTATACAATCAATTAAAAATCAAATAAAATGAAAACAGTTAAAGTTTTTAAGTACGTGGGATTTGGAATTCTTGGAGCAGGGTTCTTATTCTTTGCAATGTGGCTCATCATGTTGCTTTGGAATGCCTTGATCCCGGAAATCTTTAACGGCCCGGTTTTAACTTACTGGCAGGCTGCAGGTTTGTTTGTCCTGGCAAAGGTGTTGCTGTCTGGAATGGGTCCTGGCGGAAGCAAACACAGTAGCAGTAAAAATCATTGGAAATCAAGCTATCACAGCAAGTATTCTTCAAATAAAGGGGATGCTCAACAGGAAAATGTTGTTGTGGAATAGAAAATCGGAACATACATTAGTTGTAAAGAGGGTGTCTCAAAAGTCAAATTGACTTTGAGACAGTTTACAGATTGTAAGTGCTGTTTTTCTATTCCGGACTTTTGAGACACCCTCAGTTCTTTTTTGTGCCCGAAAGAAAGGCTGAATTCTACCTGGATGGGAAGACGGCAGTTGCCGGGGCTTATAACTTAAATGTATAACAAGATTGCTTGTAAGGATAAGGTAACCCGAATTATGAGCATGTTCAACTGAAACATCAAACTGTAAAGCAGCTCTTCTATTTTTTCCGCGATCCGGATTCCGGGTAGCTTACTTTTTCAAAACGAAGGCCGGTCATCATTTCATACGCTTCTGCAGTATCGAGCATTTCGAGGTCATCCTCTTCGTACATCCATGTTACGTTAAAAAGATGGTCCTTGTCGGCAAGGATACGGATCTTACGAAGGACTTCCATGAGGTACTTGGAACTTGAAGTATTAAAGTGCTCAAGGTTAATTCTAAGGTCCGTTTTATCTGCGGGGTTCTTCATGTATTCATCCAGCCAATCCATGACAGGAGTATAAAACTCACGCGCATTTTCAGGATTGGACCTACCCTCAAATACAAGTATTCCGTCGTCGGCGTCCAGATTTATAGCAGGCGTTTTAAGCGTTCCTTCTATCACAAATTTTTCCATAGCACTATTGTTAACAGGTCCTTGAATCGTTGAACTTTTTATTAAGAAAATCTAAGAACAAGATAGTATTTTTATTCCAAAAAGTATAATTTCGGACCCTATCTGATGCATCCATGTAAAAATTTTAAGCAATTACATCCTAAATTCCTGATTTTGATTTAATTGTCATTCCATGTCAGAATCTCCCCTCAAAGTAGTTATTTGTAAATTTAGATTGCGGAGTTAAAAAAAACCAAAAGGAAATGCCTGAATCAAAAAACTGGAAGAAATTCCCAACCCTGTTTAGTCTTTATATAGCACAGTCAGTACCGATGAGTTTTTTCTCGACCGTGGTCCCTGTCATCATGCGGCAGGAGAATTATTCCCTCGAGTCCATAGGCTATATTCAGTTGATTCGGCTCCCCTGGTTAATAAAATTCCTGTGGGCACCTTTGGTTGATAACAGTTCAAGGAATTCCGCAGATCTTAAACGATGGATCGTTCTTTGTGAGATCTTTTATGCAGTTGTAATTATAAGTATTGGCTTTCTGAACCTGCAGACAGATTTTAAACTCATAGTTGCATTAATGGTACTTGCAGTAACAGCATCAGCGACCCAGGATATAGCCACTGATGCATTTGCGATCCTGGTGCTGAAAAAAAATGAGCGTGGCCTTGGTAACAGTTTGCAATCGGCTGGCAGCTTTGCAGGTGCGCTCATCGGAACCGGAGTTCTCCTCATCGTATACAGCTTTTTCGGATGGACGGTATTCCTGTTCCTTCTCGCTGCCTTTGTATTGTTTGCTATAATTCCACTCAGGTTTTACAAGACGGTTCATACCATTGAAAAAAGAGAAGGTTACAGACTTTCCTTCCGCGAAATGGGAAGGTTCTTCAGGATTCCAGGTATCTCAAAAAGGGTTCTGCTTCTTATATTCTATTATTCAGGATTTATGGGTTTGCTTACGATGCTGAAGCCCTATCTTGTCGATCTTGGGTATGAATTGGCAGAGATCGGCTTCATGTCTGGAATAGTCGGGGCGTCAGCGGCAACAGGCTGTGCAATGCTTACAGGATTACTTATAAAACTAGCTGGCAGGAGAAGGACTCTTGTAATCCTTGCAGGCCTGACAACACTTGCAGGCATTTACCTTTGGTGGATTTCACGAGGTGATCCGACAACGCTCCAGATCTATGCAGCCTTATGTTTGGTTTGGGCCTCGTATGGTGCGTCGGCAGTGATAATTTATACAACTTCCATGGATCTTGTCCGGCCCGGTGCTGCAGGAACTGATTTCACTATCCAGATCGTGATCTTATACCTGAGCGGTATGGTGGTTTCTGTATTCAGCGGGAGAACTGCAGAAGCCATAGGTTATTCAGGGCTTTTTGCCATTGAGGCGATACTGGGACTCATAACGGTTTTTGTTACCTTGTATGCAATTTCAGGAAAGCCCGAGCCGGTATCTAAAGATTAAAAATTCTATTGCTCCTATACATGCAGCGCATCAATCACCAAGCACCCGGTACAGGTCCTCAACAATACTGTCTCTCTGGAAATTTTCCCATATGGTAACCTTTCTTTCATTTCCGGGTACATCGGTCCATCCTGTTGAATCGTAACGTGGCGCCGGTATAATCCTTGATTCAGCCCACCCTGGGTTTTTCACAATTGCCACAGCACCAAGATCAAATAATGATCGTGAGGGAGGATCTCCATACACATCGATGTGGTGAAAAAGATCTATGGAATAGTCGCCGAAATTCTCAAATTCACCTCCATGCCTCCCTGTTATCGGATGATCAGCATCTGGACCTTTCCCCGGCATCACTGAATCGATTTCAGGTATGGAGACCAAAATTGCAGAGGTTCCGCTTTCCCGTCCATAGCTCACGGTCACCAACTCGAATGGCAGGTCGCATTCCAGAAGATATGTAAGTGCAGAAGTGTCGTTGTCCAGGTTGTATTCCCCGGGTTCGGGATAATTAGAACCCAGCCATACCACCCTGACATTATTCGCAATAGCCGGGGCCTTTTCAAGTGCAAGGGCGATATTGGTCAGCTTTCCGATTGGTAAAAGGACCAGCTCGTGATCCTTGTATTTTTGAGCCTGCTCAATGATAAAGTCAACAGCCTCCACCCCATCAAAAACAGCATTATTCAACTTAGGTTCTATCTCCCTGAAAGTCCTGTTTGCCCCTTTCTTCACTGAAATTTTTTCCTGCTCGTTAAAAAGAGTGAGTATCCGGACGGCTTCATCATAATGGCCATCGATAAGTCCTCCATTCATGGTTGCATTTACTGTAATACCCACTATTTCAAACACGTCCTGGTTGCTCATAAGGTAGGCCAGGGCATGCTGGTCATCAAGCTCATTGTTAGCGTCGGTGTCTAAGATCACCGGGATCTTTTCCTTTTCGATAATTGAAGATTTACATCCAGACAGTCCGATAAGGAACAGTGCCAGAAAATACAGGGAATATTTCATATAATTGGTTTTAAGTGATCCTCCGGGATTCTTAGCAGGTATTGCATTCGGATTCCCTTTGCTTTGAATATTTTTAATTTACCGTTATTGATTTCGACCAGGTAGGTCCGTCTGCACCGTTTTCGTATACGAAGATCTCCAGGCTGGTCCCTGGATAGATCTCAAACCTGCCATCAAGTTTTCCCTGGGCAACGGAAGTGAAAATTCTTGAATTGTCAACATCGTTGAAGCCCCCGGTACTCCATTGTGCTACACTGCTGTTGGTGAATCGCCAGCTCTCTCCTACAATTTTTACCCTCAGGCTGGCATCTTCGCCTAGAATGGCACTCAGGGAAACCGTACTTGCCTGGTATTGAGTAAGGTTCAGATCAAGCAGGTTAACACCGTACAAGCCTGATTCAGGATAGGATATCAGATCTGTTGGCTCTTGATCAGTACAACTTATACAAAGGACTAACGCTACAAAGATCATCGATACTAATGCTAATTTCTTCATTGGGATGATTGTTAGGATTAATCAGGATATTTTTTGTATCCTTTCTTTCTTGTAAAATGATATATTCCGGGTCCGGGAAGAAAAGCAAGCGCAAGTCCAGGCGAGGACCAGGGATCAATCATGATTGTGAATAATACCAGCAGCAGTCATGTTTAAAATAATTCCTTCTGGCTGCTTATTCATTTGCCCTTTCTGTTTAATTATCACTAAGATAAGAAATATAAATAATTAAACCCTTGCGCTTGTGTATTTTTTAATTGAATATATTGCTGATCGGTAATTCGGCCTGCTCATCAATTTCCAGCATGGCATTTATGAGTTTAAATGAACTGAATTGTGAGAGTTCGCCTGGTTTCACATCCATGGGAAATATTCTGCCCTCCATAACCAACCTTCTGCGCGCAGTCCCCTCCAAAAGTGG
>CAYSAH010000046.1:0-9949 GCA_964428945.1 uncultured Bacteroidaceae bacterium
TACTGACTGATCTGATCCATGTCCTGGGTATTGTCCCTACGGGTAAGAATGCCACCAAAAACTTTGGGATGCAGGGTTTTGACCCGGCCTCCCAAAATAGAAGGGTAACCGGTCAGAGATTCAACAGCAGTTACACTGACGCCCTTTTCTTCGATAAAACTTTTGGTTCCGCCTGTCGAATAAATTTTTACATCAAGATCGTGCAATTTCTTTACGATCTTTTCCAGGTTGTCTTTAAAGAAGACTGATATTAATGCTGAACGAATCTTTTTTGTATTTCCCATCCTATTTATTTACGAGTTTAATAAGTTAGTTACTAGTGGGTTTTTAAATTCTCTTCCAATGCTGGTTAAACAAGCTTGCAAAATGTTGCGAGGATTGTCTTATCTTGCATAAAAATATGGTGCAAAATTAACAAACCTTTTTCTAGTTCCTAACATTGGTATCATGATTATTTTCAGGTTGTTTTGGGAGAGTCTGACAATGGCTTTTCAGACCTTCAGGGGAAACAAACTTCGTTCTGCATTGACCCTGCTGGGTATAACAATTGGCATTTTTGCCATTATATCGGTATTTACTGCTGTAGATTCTCTCGAGATCAACATCAGGGAGAGTGTTTCATCCCTGGGTGATAACGTTGTTTACGTCCAAAAGTGGCCCTGGGCACCTGAAGACGGTGAAGAATATGCCTGGTGGAAATATCTTAACAGGCCAATGGTCACACAGGAGGAGAATGACATCATAAAAAAACGCTCACTTCTTGCCCAGGAATCATGTATTACAGCGAATACCCAAAAAACTGTAAAATACAAGAATAACAATGCGAATGATGTAACGATCATGGGAGCTTCGGACGGATTTCAGAATATCCGTTCGTTTGAGATCGAAAATGGAAGGTATTTTTCAACATTTGAAGTAAAAGGGGGCAAAAATATAGCTGTATTAGGCTCAGATCTTGCAGCTGACCTCTTTGAGGAATCCGATCCGATCGGTAAGGATATCAAATTGGGGGGATTTAAAGTAACAGTAATTGGAGTCACAAAAAAGGAGGGGAAGGGAACCTTCGATGACAATAACTTTGATGAGCTGGTCCTGATACCCATCAATTTTATGAAAAACATCGTTGATATCAGGAGTGAATATGCGAATCCGCAGATTTGGGTTGAAGCAAAGGAGGGTATTACAGTTGAAGAATTATCAGATGAACTTACTTCTATTTTAAGATCAGCACGCAGCCTTCAGCCAATGGATGAGAATAACTTTGCACTTAACCAGACAAGTATCATCAATAATCAGCTTGACCAGGTGTTCAAGGTGATCAATATTGCCGGATTTTTTATTGGGATCTTTTCCATCCTTGTGGGGGGATTTGGAATTGCCAATATAATGTTTGTCTCTGTGAAGGAGCGCACACATATCATAGGGATTCAGAAGGCTATAGGGGCGAAGAATTATTTTATCCTTATGGAATTCCTTATCGAATCGATCATCCTTTCCCTTGTTGGAGGACTGGCCGGATTGCTGATCATAGGAACCTTTACGATTATTATTAATCTGAGTGGGGATTTTACCATGTACCTGACAATGGGAAATATTGTTCTGGGGCTTGCTATATCGTCAATTATTGGACTTGTAAGTGGTTTTGCCCCTGCTTTGCAGGCAGCAAGAATGAATCCTGTTGTAGCTATCAATTCGAGTTTTTAACCCATTGGCGTTTTTATCCCTGGAATGCGTTGATCCAATACTGACCTGGCATATTAGTTCCTGTTTCATTAATCAGGCAAATTGCCATCTAGATGGTGAAGATATCATATAAAATTCTTCCCATGAGGAAATAGATGAAAAGCCCCATAATGTCATTCGTTGTCGTAATAAATGGTCCGGTGGCCAGGGCCGGATCGAGTTTTATTCTGTTCAGCATTAGTGGTATCAGAGTGCCGAACAGAGCTGCAAAGATGATTACAACAAAAAGGGAAATACTCACGGTATAGGTAAGTGCCAAACCATGTTTCATAATCAGATTGTATGCCAGCAAAAGAGCTGCAAGTATCAAGCCGTTCATAACAGCAACCACGAATTCCTTAAGAAGCTTCTTAAATGTACTTTCCAGGCCAAGGCTGTTGCTTGCCAGGGCCTGAACAATGATAGCCGATGATTGTATTCCTACATTACCTGCCATAGCTGCAATCAGCGGTATAAAAAATGCCATTTCAGGGTTCAGTTTTATGTCGCCTTCGAATTGTGAGATAAGAGCAGCGACAAGAACTCCCCCGAAGAGGCCTATGATAAGCCATGGTAACCTTGCCCTTGAAAGTCTGAGTGGTGAATCCGTTGTCTCGACATCGGATGAAATACCGGATGCCATCTGGTAGTCTTTTTCAGCTTCGTCACGGATAATATCGACAATATCATCGATAGTGATTCTGCCAACCAGCCTTCCAATACTGTCAACTACCGGTAATACCACCAGGTCATATTTTTCCATGATCTGGGCTACCTCTTCCGAAGAAGTATCAGTTTTTACGGATCTGACATCCTTTTCATAGATATCCTTTACAATAGTATTTCCAGTTGCTATAAGCATTGATTTTAACGAAACGATCCCCTGGAAAACATTGGAATCATTGACAACATATATGTAGAACAGCTCATCGACCTCTTCTGCCTGTTTTCGCATTTCCCTCAGACAGGTAGTCAGACTCCAGTTTATATTGACCTTTATCAGTTCCTTTGCCATCAATCCACCTGCTGAGTCTTCATCGTAAGAAAGAAGGTCGACGATATCCCCTGCCTGTTCAACATCCTTGATATGCCTGAGTACCTCATGTTTCAATGATTCTTCCAGGTCCGCGATCACATCGGCAGCATCGTCGGAGTTCATATTATGAATAAACTGGCTCGCTATTTCAGATGCCTGCAATACGCTCAGGAACTTTTGCCTGTCATCCTCTTCAAGTTCAACCAGGACATCCGATGCGATTTCCGGATCAAGGATCATATAGAGGTACTTGGATTCTTCGATATTGAGTTCACTGTATATTTCGGCGATATCAGCCGGATGAAGATCTGTCATCATTGCCAGGGCAGCCTTTTCATCCTTCAATTCGATGATGGCTTTCAGCTCGCTGATATATTCCCTGGTCAGTTCCTGGTTCATGATAGGATGTTTATTGAAAAGGACCTACAACCTTTGTTCTACCCATTTCGTTAATTCGACAAATTCTGGTACTCCTAATTGTTCAGGGCGCTTTGACAACAGTTCGGTTTCGTCACCCAAAGTTAGCAAAATTGTTTTTAAGGAATTGCGTATGGTTTTGCGACGATGATTGAAGGTAGTCTTAACGATCCTGAAAAAGAGGTGTTCATCACAGGGCAGGCCTTTGGTCTGGTTCCTGGTAAGTGTGATCACAGCAGAGGTTACCTTCGGGGGAGGAAAAAAGGAACCCGGTTTAACATTGAAATTCAACTTCGTATGGTAAAAAGCCTGGAGAAGAGCAGAGAGGATCCCGTATGTTTTTGATCCGGGTGGTGCAACAATCCTGTCTGCAACCTCTTTCTGGATCATGCAAACCACAGTATCAATGTTCTGTCGATGCTCCAGGACCCTGAAAAATATCTGGCTTGAAATATTATATGGAAAATTACCGATTATGGAGGTGTTTTCCATATCCAGCAGGGAACTGTTCATTCTTAAAAAATCCTCATGGATGATTTTCTCAGGTTGATCCGGGTATCTTGTTTTCAGAAAAGCAACAGATTCTTTATCGATTTCAATTGCAAGAAATTTCTTAAATTCCTTTTTAACCAGGAAATCAGTTAGGATTCCTTTCCCGGGGCCTATTTCTATTAATGCCTTTTCTTTATCAGGCGGCAATAAATTCACTATCCGCTCAGCAATTGATGGATCTGTGAGAAAGTGCTGACCGAGGTGTTTTTTTGGATGTACCATTGAAGATAAAGGTGGCATTAATAATCCTGCGCAATTTATAAATATTAAATTTGAAATTTCCTGATAAATGTTGAATCATGATAAAACTTGAGAATCCGTTTGACAAACTTCCCGGATATTACTGTTTCGGCTGCAGTTCAAAGAATCACCAGGGTTTGAAAATGAGTTTTTATGAGGATGGTGACGAGATCATTTCAAATTGGACTCCCGATCCACATTTCCAGGGATATATCAACATCATACATGGCGGCATTCAAAGTACCCTTATGGATGAAATCGCAAGCTGGGTGGTTTTCATAAAACTTAAAACCGGGGGAGTTACCTCAAAATTATGCACCAGGTTCAGGAAACCATTGCTTGTGAGCGAAGGACCGGTAACAATCAGGGCGCGGCTTGTAAGCAATACTTCGCGGCTGGCTGAAATTGATGTTAAACTGTATAACGGGAAAGGGATTCTTTGCTCTGAATCTGTAGCAGAGTATTTTATTATAAACCCTGAAAAGGCAGCCAAAACGATGAATTTTCCCCGACTGGATGAATTTTATGGGTAGATTGAATTTTAAAGAGCTGAATCATGAATTATGATTTTGATAAAATAATTGAAAGACGCGGAACAGACTCTGTTAAGTACGATATTCTTAAACCTCTGTATGGGGCAGATGATGTCGTCCCGATGTGGGTTGCGGATATGGATTTTGAGGTTCCTGATTTTATCCGGGAAGCAATTCTAGAAAGAGCCGGGCATCCTGTCTACGGATATACCATTCGCCCTCCCCGTTTTTATGAAACCATTGCGCACTGGTTATTGAGAAGACATGATTGGGAAGTGGATCCATCAAGTATAGATTTCAGCCCGGGTGTGGTCCCGGCTCTCGTTCTTGCCGTAATTGGATTCACAGAACCCGGGGATAAGATCCTTGTTCAATCGCCTGTCTATTTTCCTTTCTTTTCCTCAATTGAAAACCATGGACGTATCCTTGTTAATAATCAGTTGATCGATAATGAGGGCACTTATACAATCGATTTCAGGGATCTTGAAAATAAATTCAGAGATGGGGTGAAAATGATGATGTTCTGCCATCCGCACAACCCGGTCGGACGGGCATGGAACATGGAAGAATTAACCCTGCTTTCGGAGCTCGCTATCAAATATAATGTACTTATTCTGAGCGATGAGATTCATTCTGATCTCCTGTTATTCGGCAACAAACACATACCATTAGCCAGCATTGCAAAGGAAATTGCAGAAAGGACAATCACATGTATTGCGCCCAGTAAAACATTTAATCTTGCCGGGCTTCATACCTCGGCAGTAGTAATTGAAAACAGGGAATTAAAAAAGAAATACGAACGGGTCCTTGAAAATATTCACGTCGGAGGAGGTAACCTGTTCGGATTCGTTGCACTTGAAGCAGCCTATAAGCATGGTGATGAATGGCTGGGTCAAGTCCTGGCATACCTGGAAGGAAATTTTAATTTTCTGAAAACATATCTTGGTGAAAATGCTCCGGGGATAAGGATCTCAGACCTTGAAGCAACCTACCTGGCCTGGTTGCACTTCGGGTTTTATGGATTGGATGATAAATCATTGATGAAATTCATGATCGAAAAAGCAAAGATCGGATTTGTGGATGGTCCGAGATTCGGATCCGGTGGTGAACAGTATCTCAGGATGAATATTGCCACTCCACGCTCTGTTCTTAAAGCGGCCCTCGAACAAATGGTGGAAGCGATGACAGAGAAATTTCCAAAAAATTTCTAAATTTATCTCATACATACCACAATGAAAATCCGAAATACAATACTGATCCCTGGTGTATTATACATTTCAATTGTGGTAACACTCCTGGTACTTATAATATTTCTGAGAGACAATGGAGGAACCAGCATTGTCATTCTATCCATTGCAGGAATTATTTCTGTTTTAGGCGGAATAGCCTATTTTGTTTTCGGTATTTATTACCCTTTGTCCAGGCTAAGGCAAAAATTAAATGCACTGGCTCAATTCCAATACATCGAAAAGGACAGATTTAAGACTTTTCATGAATTTAAGGATATTGATATCTCTATTGACAACCACCTGTCACGGTTAAATGAAATCATCCACATTACGAACAGCCTTGCTGAAGGGAAGGTCGTGGATGATTTTGAAGCCGTAAGCGATAAAGATGAAATTGGCCATGCTATGCTGAGATTAAAAGAAAGTATTATCAAATCGAACATCGAAACTCAAAAGAGAAGGAAAATTGACGAGCAGCAAAACTGGGCATCAAGGGGTTTTGCAAAATTTGGAGAGATGTTAAGGGACTTCGACCAGGATGTTGAGAAGCACTCGAATCTTTTTATAAAAGAACTGGTAGCTTACCTGGACATGGAGGTTGGAGGTTTCTTTCTGATGAAGATGAACAAGGAGAATGAGATCATTTATGAACTTACAGGAGCTTATGCCTTCGATAGGGAAAAAAAGGTGAAAAGTGTTTTCAAGCCGGGGGAAGGACTTATTGGTCGCTGTGCCCTTGAAAAGGAGAGCATCATCATCACTGAAATTCCAAAAGACTATTTGAAAATACGGTCCGGTATGGGTGAAGATTTACCTTCAACCCTTTTGCTGGTTCCGGTTCTGTTCGATGATAAGGTTATAGGAATAATTGAACTGGCAACCTTCAGTATTGTCAAGCGTTATAAGATCAATTTTGTCGAATCCCTTGGCAAAAGTATAGGATCATCGCTGTCAAAAGCCGGTATTCTAATCTTCAGGGATTGATAAAAAAATCTATTCATCCCCACCCAATTTGATCATATACGGATCATTCATTTATTGACCTAAAGTCGTTTTCCCAATAAGCAATATGACAAAAGGACAGTATTACTTTGCATATAATGACAAAAGGACATGTTATTTCTTGCGGCACAGGATTTGACTTTTCTGGTTTATTATTATTGTTAAACAAAAAAATCAGGAGGACCTTAAAATGTTAGTAAAGTATAATAAATGTAATGCACCGGTGTACAAAGATGATTTTTTCAATGATTTTGTTTCCCGGAGGTATTATGGAAGTGGTTATGGCTCAAGCCCTGCAGTAAATATTATTGAAGAAGCCGATGCATTTATAATTGATGTTGCAGCTGCCGGATTATCGAAAGATGATTTTAAAATTGAACTTGCTGATGATGTTCTGACAATTTCTTCAGATAAGAAGGAGGACAAAAAAAGTGAAAGTAACAATTACACCAGGCGCGAATTCTACTACGGCTCATTCACCAGGAGTTTCCGCATGAATGATTCAATTGACAGGGAAGCAATACGTGCAGAACATATTGATGGAATATTGCGCATACATCTTCCAAAGCTGGAAGAAGCTAAAAAGACTGGCCCACGATCCATTGATATCAAATAATGGCGGGCGAGATTTCATGATAGTTGGTTTAGTTAGATTCAGGAAACGGGGTTAAGAATATTTGACCCCGTTTTTATTTTATTTCCTGATCTTTCCCCAGGTCATTACAATAACGCCTAAGATTGTAATAATACCTCCAAAGACCTGGAGCCAGGTGGGAAGAATTGAAAGGTAAATAGCGGATCCAATCATAACGAAAAGACCCCGCGTTGCCTGTATGATCATAGTTCTCGAAGCTTCGATGTATTTTAAAGCCGAGTATTGAGCCAGTGCGGTCAGGAATGGTCCCAGAAAAGAGCCGGCTGCCATATTGAAAATTGCTCTTCCGGGAACCACGAGATTTTCTTGTCTTAGCAAAACGGCTGCAATTCCAAAAATTAAAATGAAAAGTGTCCGGTTCAAAGCAAATATTCCAGGGTGGATATTCTTTATATTTATTTTTGTAAATATGATACTGATGGACAAGAACATTGATGAGATCAGAATCCATCCGGACCCTTCACCAAAAAATTGGGCGATGCTTGAATCCCTTGTATAGGTAATAAGAATTACCCCTCCAAGGGTGAGTATGATCCCAACTCCTTCAATGAAATTAAATCTTTCCTTCAGGAATTTAATACCCAGGACAGTTACAAAAATTGGTGTAACATTTGACAGGAAAGAAACATTGGCGGGGTTTTCGGCCAGTTTGATCGCAAGGAACATTGAAAGCGAAGCCCCAAGCTCAAGAATCCCGATGAACATTAGATTCTTCAATGAAACACCCTTTAGCAGGAGAATTCTTTTTATCAAACCAGTAATGAACAGATAGCTCAGGATCCAAATTAGAGCGAAGAGAAACCAGTAAAACTGAAACTGGAAGAAGTTGACCTCAAGAAGGGCGGCTTTTGAAAAGACATATACATTTGCCATCCCGAGTGTTGCCAGGAATGCAAGTCCGATTCCCTTTACAGTCGGGTTGAGATTCGATAGAAATGTTCTCATAAAAAAACCGGGTCATTGCCCGGTCCTTTAACATTAAATCTTTTTTTTTGTTCGCTCAGATTCTTTCTTTGATCTTTTTTGTTTCTTCCTCAAATCCGGGTTTTTCCAGAAGTGCAAACATATTTTTCTTATAGGCTTCAACACCTGGTTGGTTAAACGGATTAACTTCCAGCATATATCCGCTGATACCGCATGCCAGTTCAAAGAAATACATCAGCTGGCCCAGGTAATATGCATTGAGTTTTGGTATTTCGATCCTCAGGTTAGGTACATTACCGTCAATGTGTGCCAGGCTTGTTCCAAGCTCAGCCATTTTATTGACCTCATCGATTTGTTTTCCGGAGAGGAAATTCAGGCCGTCAAGATTTTCCGGATCAGAAGGAATCTTCACTGAGCGGTCACTTTCCTTAATAGAGAGTACGGTTTCAAATAATATACGTTCTCCCTCCTGGATATACTGTCCCATGGAATGAAGATCAGAGGAATTATCCACAGATGCAGGAAAAATTCCTTTTCCATCTTTCCCTTCGCTCTCACCATATAACTGTTTCCACCATTCGGAGACATAGTGCAGCTTGCTATGGTAGTTTACCATGATCTCTATCTTTCTTCCATGGCGATAAAGTGCATTTCTTGTTGCCGCGTACAAAGCAGCCGGATTGCTTTTCAGGTCAGCGTTTCGCAGTGCATTTTTTTCCATATCCGCTGCACCTTTCACCAACTGCCTTATATCGAAACCCGAAACAGCAAGGGGGACAAGTCCCACCGGGGTTAAAACTGAAAACCTTCCACCTACATCATCGGGAATAACAAAGGTCTGATAACCTTCCTGGTCTGCAAGCTTTCGAAGGGCTCCCTTTTCAGCATCCGTAATGGCTATTATCCTTGATTTGGCTTCGGCGACACCAACTTTTGCAGTCAGATGTTCTTTAAGGATACGAAAAGCAATTGCAGGTTCTGTAGTGGTACCGGACTTGGAGATAACCACGATTGAATAATCATAATTATCAAGTGTTTCAATCAGCTCAGCGGTGTAATCTTCACCGATATTGTGCCCGGCAAAGATCATGAGCGGATTTTCACGCTTCGATCTAAGCATTTCAAAACTGTCCGAAAGTGCATCATTCACGGCTTTGGCACCCAGGTAGGAGCCGCCGATTCCAATAACGATTACTATATCTGACCTGCTGCTCAGTCTTTCAGCTGCCTTTTCAATCCTGTTCAGTTCAGTTTCTGATATTGAGGAAGGAAGTTTGATCCATCCAAGAAAATCATTGCCCTCACCTTCGCCTTTTTTTAACATTTCAAATTTTGCATTTACCTCCTCCTGCATCCCCATTATTTCCGATTCCGGAATAAATCCAAATACATTTTTTACTTCCAGCTTTATCGTGTTCATTTTTATAAGTAATTGATATGTAAAATATTATTTTATAGTTTCTACAATTGATCCATTTAAAATTTGCTGAGTAAAGTTAAAAAAACTTTTCAGCAAGATTGACTTTCATATTTTGTATCTTTGATAACAGCACTGCATCGATACTATGTTCAACTTAATTCAAATTACATGATCAGCTACAGAATTCTTCCCGTGATTGGAGTCTTGTTTATTTTAATG
>CAYSAH010000046.1:9959-14538 GCA_964428945.1 uncultured Bacteroidaceae bacterium
TTATCAAAGAGGAAAATGAAAGCTCTTCGAAAAGCAACTACAGCATCTTTGAAAGAATTTTTCAACGAAAGGGCTAAAGAGTATGAAAAAAATATTTTTGAATTAGCTCAAAAAAGAGCCCTTGAGTCTATAATCACTGAAGACCTTAAACTACACATGGATTTTCTGGCATCCGATGAACTGGAAGGAAGATCCACCGGAGAAAAAGGGCTTGAAGTGGCAGCACGTTACCTGGCAGGACAGGCAGAACATACAGGTTTGAAGCCAATGAATGGGGAATTGGGATTTTTCCAGTATTACTCAATAGAGGAGCGGACGTATGACTGGGAAAAAAGTGGAATCTCGATCATCAGTGAAAAGGGAAAAAGAACGGTAAACAAAAAAGCCTTTTATCTTATTCCGGGGATCCAGAATGACAGGCTTACCCTTGAAGGGCAGGTTGTTTTTGCCGGTTACGGTATTAATGATGAAGCATTTAATTATAATGACTTTAGCAATATCGACATCTCGGATAAGATCGTAATGATCATGAACAGGGCTCCTATGAATGCAGAGGGTACGGAGTGTAAATTTGGAAGTAAGTATATGGAAATGCAGAATTTCCAGTATAAAATGCAAAACATCATGATGCAGGGGCCAAAAGCAATTCTAATGGTGTTTGATCCAAAATCCGGGATGAATTCGATTGAGGATCTCGATCCCGGTATTTCAAAATACCTGAGCAGTTCAATATCGCTGAAAAAGGAAGAAACCGAAAATAAGCCTGATTATCCGAGGCCAAGAATGATACTGGTCCATCGCGACCTGGCAGATCACTTACTTGAAAATTCAGGAACTTCACTGGAAAAGTTGCAGGCTGAAATTGATGAAAGCCTGGAGCCTGGATCTTTCCAGCTTGAAGGGATCAAGGTTGAAATCGACCTGATCATGAAAAATACTGAGCATGATGTACCAAATGTATTCGGGGTAATTGAAGGGTCTGATCCATTGTTAAAAAACGAGTTTGTTATCTACCTTGCTCATTTTGATCATATAGGTACTGACGGAGAAGGCGGCGTATTTAACGGTGCAGACGATAATGCATCGGGATCGGTAGCATTAATTGAGATCGCGGATGCATACATGAAGGAAAAAAACTTACCTGAAAGAAGTGTGGGCTTCCTTTGGGTTTCGGGGGAGGAAATTGGTTTGTTTGGATCAGGATATTTTGCGGATCACTCTCTTGTACCAATTGAAAATATTGCAGCAGTTATCAACCTGGACATGGTAGGCAGGACCAAAACTGATGAAGATCGCCATTCTGATCGCGATGATCTGACCATTGTCGGTGGCGATACTGTTGGAGTTCTTGGAGGACTACAGAGCAAGCTGCTGATGGATATCAACACGAAAACACTTAACGAGATGGGATTGATCCCAGATTATACCTATAATAATCTGGACCACCCGGCAAGGTTTTTTTACAGGAGCGATCATATCAATTTTGCCCGGAAGGATATTCCCGTTCTTTTTTATTCAACAGGTACACATGCTGATTATCATAGGGTGACTGATGACCCCGGAAAAATTGATTATGATAAATTTCTGACTATGACAAAATTTGCCTTTAAGGTGGGTTTCAATGTCGCCAATTACAAGGGAAAAATTACGGTGGATAATCCGATGTCGAAATGGTAAAAGATTATTTAAAAATCAATCTGGAAGGTTTTGCACAGCTTTGAGTTTTGCTAATAGTTCTAAATAAAGATCTTCTTGCAAAAAGGATCATCAACATATGCCTGTACAGGATTAATAAAGCTGGTTTTAATCGACGTATCAATTTAAAAAAACTCCAGTCAATTTAACAATGAATTCATCGGGTTTAATTAACCAGAGTAAGGTAAATATTCCTGAATTCCATTGGTCCGCCTTCAGATTGTAAGCAAATATTTCCCTTTGATTTTGTGGGAGCTGTGCATTCATTTTGAAGGATATCATTAACCATCAGTTTTATTGATGAATCGGTAACCGTGATGTCATAAGAGTTCCATTCTCCGGGAGCATTTTCGGAACTTTCTTCAAATTTGGCGATAACCTTGTAACGATTTTCTTCAGACTCGATAACATAGGTGCTGTCGCCCCGGGTAAAGCCAGCTCCTTTACCGATGAGGACGAAATCTCCAGCATTGCCAGCCATTAACTGGGCATCAATGCAATTTGGCCACAACTGGTCCTCCCCGGTAACCTGGAGCAGTACTCCACTGTTTTTCGGTTCCTCGAGCCACCTCCATTCCAGGTGCAGATTGTAATTTGAGTATTCTTCCTTTGTCCGGATGTAAGCATTCGGAATTCCGGCTATATAAATATTTTCACCTTCAACCCTGAATACTGATTCTATTTCAATACTATCTGGAAGAAAAACAGTCCAGTTTTCAAGATTTTTACCATTAAAAAGTTCAATTTTTTCATTGCTTGTGCATGCCGATGCCAATAATGCAACTGCCAGCAGAATTAGAGAGTTCGTTTTCATTTTCAGTAGAGTTTTACGGTTAATTAGATGCTGAAAAGGTAAGGAAAAATAGAATACGGCATGCCTGATTATTGAATTTAAAGAGCCAGGCATTCTATTTCTGAGATATTATTTTGGCAGATACCTGTCCTTATCCTCAAATACATCCATAATAAAAGTTTTTGTTTTAAAACTGGCAGAGTGTAAGACACCAGCCGGGATATAATATTGATCTCCCTTTTTATAGGTTTTGGTAATACCAGCAATTGTGAGTTCCATTTCGCCTTCAAAAACCACTCCCCACTGTGCTCCGTGTTTGTGTTCTGCAACGGCTCCAATGGGCTCTATCTCGAAGAAAACTGCCTGCTGGTTTTCACCCTGCAGCAATTTTCCCTTTACTCCTTTAAATGGGATATCCGCGTCGGGAAGGTTTTGGATAAATTCAGGATATATGCTCCTCATTCTTGTTATAGTTTATTTATGGACACATGATCGAACTGAACTGTAAAAGATCTTCCTCGTATTCGATCGTTGTATAATGCATTCTTAAATAAAGTTTACGCAGGCAAGCAGTTTTGAATTCTTAGTAAACCTGACTTTTCTTTCTTTAATTAATTTTCCTCTCTAGTAAAGCTCCTTAACAAATGTTTGTTCAGTTATAGGCGGCCTTACATATCCCTGCTTATTTATTTTTGGGAGAACGATCTTTTCATGTTTTATCTCCTTGTATTCTATCATAGAAAGAAGGTGGGCGATGCAATTGAGCCTTGCTCTTTGTTTATCATCTGCATGAACAACATACCAGGGTGAAATTTTTGTATCCGTATAAGCAAACATCTCATCTTTTGCGCGGGAATATTCCACCCATTTGCTTCGGGATTCCAGGTCCATCGGGCTGAACTTCCACCTTTTGAAAGGATCATTTATTCTTTCCCGGAAGCGTTTATCCTGTTCTTCATCACTTACCGAGAACCAATATTTGATGAGGATGATCCCGGATTGGATAAGCATCTCCTCGAACCTTGGACAGCTTCTGAGAAATTCCCAATACTCATCATCGTTACAAAACCCCATGACCCGTTCAACCCCGGCCCTGTTGTACCAGCTGCGGTCGAACAATACCATTTCACCGGCAGCAGGCAGATGTGACACATACCTTTGAAAGTACCACTGCCCTTTTTCCCTTTCAGTTGGAACTCCAAGAGCAACAACCCTGCAGATCCTGGGGTTAAGCATCTGTGTTATTCGCTTTATTACCCCTCCTTTTCCAGCAGCATCCCGACCTTCGAAAAGCACCACCACTTTCAGGTTCTTCTTTTTTACCCATTCATGGAGTTTTACCAGCTCAAGCTGAAGTCTTTCAAGTTCATTGAAGTAGAATTTTTTATCAAGCTGTTCACTATGGGAATCCTGGTGATGATCCTTTTTCTTTTTGGATTTTTCTTTGGTGCTCATTTCAAAGTGAATTTAAGACAAGTTATGAAAAAATTGTTGAGTGTCAAGAGGGTAGACCTAACAGAATGAAATGAAAAGGATAAGACCCAATAACTCCTTAAAAAATGTTTGAGACATATAATACACCCTGGATTAATCTTTTATCTTTGAATTAACTAATTGAACCAGACCATGAAATCCGATCGTCTTCTTTCAGTTGATTTTTTTCGGGGAATGACAATGTTTTTATTGATCGGAGAGTTTACAGGTATTTTCACCTGTATGACGGACCCCGTTTTTGAAGGTAGCTTCTTGTATTCTATCGGGTTACAATTCCACCATCATCCCTGGAACGGATTACGTTTCTGGGACCTTATCCAGCCATTTTTTATGTTTATTGTGGGTGTTGCCATCCCACTTTCAACGGTTAAGCGAGAGGCCAGGGGCGACAGCAGGAGCAGTTTACTGAAACATGCATTCACCAGGGCCGGATTACTGCTTGTTCTTGGCTGGGCACTATATTGCATTGAACCCGGCAAGATTACTTTTCGGTTTCAAAATGTCCTGGCTCAATTGTCCCTTACCTATCTGCTTGCCTTTCTTTTAAGAAACCAGAAAGTGTGGTTACAGATTGGAATTTCATTTCTTTTATTGATT